>JBCCMX010000009.1:0-30063 GCA_039026135.1 Pseudomonadota bacterium
GGATGAGGGGCAGCGCGCGCGCCAGCGTCTGATCCACGAGGCGCTCGCACCGGCGCATGACACGGCCGGTTGGTCACAGCGTCTCGGCGCCTTGGCAGGCGCCGACGGGGCGGCGGGGTTTGCAGCATTGGGCCTGGCCGGGCTGACACTGGTTGATGTCTATGATGATACCGAAGAGGCGGAGGTGGCGGCCCTCTTGCTGCGCGAGGCGCTGGAGCGGCCGGGCGAGACCGCCGCGCTGGTGACGCCGGATGCGGCACTTGGCCGGCACGTGGCGCAGCTGCTGCAGCGCTGGGATGTGCATGTCTCGCCATCGTCCGGAACGCCGCTTTTGCAGACGCCGGCGGGCAGCTTTGCCGGGCTGGTTCTCAACTGGTTGCTTGACCCGGGCGACCCTGCGCGGCTGCTGGCGGTTCTGCACCATGCCGGCGCGCGCTTTGATAAAGGCGCGAGTGAAGTGCTTGATCGCACAGCCCTGCGCGGGGTGCGCGTATGGGATGATCTTGCCGGCCTGGCGGCCCGGATCGAGGCCCTGCGCGGCGGTGACACGCATCGCCCGCTGTCCGCCGTCGACCTTGAGACAAGTGCTGAACTGGTTGCGGAAATCCGCGCTGCGCTGGGCCAGGCTGGTTGGACGGCGCCCGCCGAAACGTCAGTCTCTGGCGCAGATTTCTGGCGCCTTGCTGAAGCGGTCATGTCCGAGATGGCGACCGCGCCCGCGCCATGGACCGGGGCGCAAGGCCAGGCGCTGGCCCAGCTTCTGTCTGATATGGCGAGCATCAGCCATGAACTTGGCCCGCAAGAGCCGCGCGTGTTTGTTGACCTGTTTGTTCAGGAGGCGGGCCAGATCAGCGTGCCGGGCGGCAAGACCCATCCAAGGCTTGCGATCTGGGGGCCATTGGAGTCGCGCCTGCAATCAGCCGACCATATTGTGCTGGCCGGGCTGAATGAGGGTTTGTGGCCCGCCCAGCCGGCCGCCGATGCGTTCCTGCCGCGCGTCATGCGCAGTGATCTTGGTCTGTCCGATCCTGATGAGCGGATCGGGCTGTCGGCGCATGATTTTGCCCAGCTCGCCTGTGCGCCGAAAGTCACGCTGCTATGTGCCGGCCGGCGCGATGACAAGCCGATGCAGGCCTCGCGCTGGCTCTGGCGGCTGCGTATGTTGGCGCGCGGCGCTTTGGGTGAAGCGGGCGCCGCCGAAGCGCTGTCGCCGCCGGCAATGGGCGATCCGCGTGTCTGGCGCAAGGCGCTGAGCCGCCCGGTTGATGCCGCCCTGCCCGCGCCCGTCCGGCCCCAGCCAAAGCCGCCTGTCGAGGCGCGGCCGAAAAAGCTGTCTGTTACCCGGATCGAGACGCTGATCCGTGATCCGTATGCGATCTATTGTCAGTATGTCTTGGGGCTTTATCGGCTCGATCCGCACAATGTGCCAATTGATGCGCGGGTACGCGGCACGGCGATACACCGGGCGCTGGAACTGTTTGAGCTGCACCATGCCGAAGAGGGAGCGGGCGCGCTGCTGGCCCTGCTCGAGGATGAGCTGCGAGGTGGCGGTGAGGCCGAAGCCGATCTTGCTGCGCTGCGCGAACGCCGGCGTGAGACAGTGGCTGAGTTTCTCGCCTGGCGGGCGGATATGTCGGCGCAGATTGAAGGCCGGGCCCTGACCGAGATAAAGGGCGAGATCGGTCTCTCGATTGGGGGACGGGCGTTTCAACTCTCCGGGACAGCCGATCGTATTGAGCGCCGCGTCGGCGGGGGTCTTGCCATTCTCGATTTCAAAACGGGCAAGCCGCCGAGCGAGACGCAGGTGCGCGCGGGCCTCGCGCCGCAAATGCCGCTGCAGGGCCTGATTGCGCAAAGGGGCGGCTATCCCGGCGTGAAGCAAGGCATGTCGGTCAATGCGCTGACCTATGTCCAGTTTGGATCGACGTTTGATATGCGAGAGATTGGCGCGGGCGCCCGCGGCGGGGCAAAACCGGTTGAAGAGATTATTGCCGAGGCCGAGCAGGGCCTGCTCGACTTGCTCGCGACATATGGCGACCCGGACCATCCCTATCTGAGTTCGCCGATCCCCGAACGGGTGGCGTATGCCTCAGACTATGAGCGCCTGGCGCGGCGGGCTGAATGGGCGGGGCTAAGCGTCTATGACTAAGTTGGCGCCCGTTCACCCCAAGGATACGCCGGCATTTGAAGCGGCGAAAGCGGCCCAAGCGCTGGCCGCTTATCCCGAACATTCGGCCTGGGTTGAGGCAAATGCCGGGTCAGGCAAGACCAAGGTTCTGATCGACCGGGTGGCCCGCCTCCTGTTGCAGCGAGCCGATGGGCGGCCGGGCGCAGAGCCGAGTTCGATCCTGTGCGTGACCTATACCAAGGCGGCGGCCAATGAGATGCTCTCGCGCCTGTTCGAACGGCTGGGCAGTTGGTCTGTGGCCGAAGATGGCGTGCTGCGCGGGCGGCTGGCCGATCTCGAAGGGCGCTTACCGGGTGACTATGGCGAGGCCGAGCTGCAGCAGGCGCGCGCGCTGTTTGCCCGGGCGCTGGAGACGCCGGGCGGGCTGCGGATCGAGACGATTCATGCGTTTTGCGCCCGTGTGCTGCGGCGCTTCCCCCTGGAGGCGGGCGTTGCGCCGGGATTTTCCGAAATGGAAGATGCCGAGGCTGACGCGCTGTGGCAGGCCATTCTGGCAGACCAGATCGAAGCGGCGGTTGATACCCATCCGGATGCATTGGCGGCTGTGTCACGCGCCGCAGGCGGGTTCGGCGCGGCGGCTGCCTTTGATGCGCTCAAGCGCGTGCGCCCGGCGCTCTATGCCTTTGCCGAAACCTTGTCGCCGAGCGAGGAGACGCTGGCGGCGCGTGTGAGAACCGCGCTGCAGGCCGGGCCGGATGATCCAGAGCAGGTCTTGGCGCAGGCGATGGGCGCGGACTTTCCAATGGCGGCTGCGCGCGGCGCCGTGGCGGCCCTTGAGGCGGCAATTGATCCGAGGCCTGACAAGGACAAGACAAACAAGGCGCTGCTCGCCAAGCTGCAGGCAGTGCTGTCGCAGAGCGATCCCCGCCGCAAATATGAGGCCTATCTTGGCGCCATTGCCGGCGCGCGCCATGACTGGCCCGCCGCCAGCAATCCCTATGCGGGCGCCAAGCTGAAGGGTAGCGCGGTTGAGGATCTTTATGCGCGCGACAGCCGAAAAGGCGTGCCCGAGGGCCGCGAGGTGACGCGCATGAAGGCGGTGCAGGACGCGGTGCGAGCGGCTGAAGCGGCTGAGCGCACCACGGCGCTGTTAACCATTGGTTTACCCATATTGGCGGCGTATCAGACCGAAAAGGCGCGCCGCGCGCTGCTCGACTTTGATGATCTGATCGTCTTTACGCGCCGGCTGCTGACCACCAAAGCGGTGACGCCGTGGGTGCTCTACAAGCTGGATGGCGGGCTGAGCCACATCCTGCTGGACGAGGCCCAGGACACAAGCCCGCCGCAATGGGACCTGATCAACGCGCTGGTTGAAGAGTTTCACGCCGGCGCTGGCAGCGGCGCTGATGCCGGCCCGCGCACGCAATTTGTCGTCGGTGATCCCAAACAGTCCATCTATTCGTTCCAGGGGGCGGACCAGAGCTATTTTGCTGAAGAAAGACAGGCATTTGTCGCGCGCGAAACAGCTGGCGGCGCGCCGGCAGCTCTACCGGACATGACCATGTCTTTCCGATCCTGCCCCCAGATTCTGGGCTTTGTCGATGAAGTGGCGGCACGTGTGCCGCTGGCCAGCGCGGCGACAGACCCCTTGCCACCCCGCGAGGCGGACCTGCAGCCGCACGCCCCGCGGCGCATCGGGCAGGCGGGGCTGGTTGAGCTCTGGCCGCTCTGCATGCCGCAAAAGGCCGATGGCGCCGACCGCGCCTGGACTGCGCCGGTGGATCATATGCCGAAAGATGCGCCAAGACGGCGCCTCGCCAAACAGATTGCAAAGCGCGTGCGTGAGATGATTGCGCAGGGCGACACGGTTTGGCGCGAACAGCCGGATGAGCCGGGCCGGCCCTGGCAGCGCGAGGCCATGGCGCCGGAAGATGTTCTGATCCTGGTGCGGCGGCGCGGCGACCTGTTTGAGGCGCTGATTGACAGTTTAAAAGATGAGGGCTTGCCGGTGGCTGGCGCCGATCGGTTGAAGCTGCTCGACAATATTGGCGTGCAGGACTGTTTGAACTTGATCCGCTTCGCCCTGCAGCCTGCCGATGATCTGACGCTGGCGGAGATCCTGCGCGGCCCGTTCTGTAGCCTGACCGATGATGACAATCACCTCTTCCCCCTCGCCCATGGCCGGGCCACGGGTGAGACATTGTGGTCGCGTCTGGTAGCGGCGACGGGCGCTGATTTTGCCCCGGCCAGGGCGTTCCTGACCGATTGCCTGTCGCTTCGGGATGCCGGGGCGTTCGCGTTTTTGAGCGCCATACTGATGCGCCCGATAGCTGGCGGTGCAACCGGGCTCGACAGGCTGGTTCATCGTCTGGGCGATCCGGTGCGCGACCCGATTGAGGCGCTGGTGCGACGTGCGCTGAGCGATGACAGCGCCGGCCCGGCAAGCCTGCAAGCGTTCCTGGCCGGGCTTGAAGGCGATCAATCGGAGCTGAAACGCGACCTTGGCGAGCCTGGCGGCGCGATCCGCGTGATGACGGTGCATGGCGCCAAGGGCCTGCAGGCGCCGGTTGTTATCCTGCCGGACACAACATCGGGCACGCGCAAAACGGATGACCAGATCTTTTTCGCCGATGATGGTACGCCGCTTTATGCTGTCTCTGCGGCGCAGGACAATCAGATTATCGCCGCCTGCCGTGCGCAGAAGAATGACGCGCAGGAGCGTGAATCACGCCGGCTACTCTATGTGGCGATGACACGCGCGCAGGACCGGCTGATCATTTGCGGCGCAGGCACGCAGAGCCCGGCCATCGGCTATGCGTCATCGTCCTGGTATCGCTGGTGCCTGCTGGCCATGCAGGGCCTGACCGGGCAAGCGGTCGATGACGAGACAGTGGAGATGCCGCAGGCGCCGCTTTATCACGGTGCCCTGCCCCCGCGCAGCGCGGCGCGCGCGGCTGTCGCAGAGGCAGGCGAAACGGCGCCATCCTGGCTGTTTGAGGCCGCACCGGCGATGCAGGCTGAGGGGCCGCAATTCGTCGCGCCGAGCGCGCTGATCGCCGATACCGCGCCGGTTCGCCGCCCCCTCGACCCGGCACGCGCCTTTGGATTGCGCCGTGGCCGGTTGATCCACGCCCTGCTGCAGGTTCTGCCGGAACTTTCACCGGACGCGCGCGGCGCGCATGCCACACGGTTCCTGGCGCGGGCCAGCGATCTTAGCGATGCCGAGCGCGCCGAGATTCATAGCGTGACCTTCGCTGCACTCGACCATCCTGAATTTGCCGGCGTGTTTGGCAAGGGCGGGCGCAGCGAGGCGGCGATTGCCGGGGCGTTGCCCGATGGCCGGATCGTCAATGGCCGGGTGGACCGATTGGTCGTGGGCGCCGATGAGATCCTTGTGGTCGATTATAAGACCGACCGTCCGGCGCCGCGCCATGCGCGCGATGTGGGCGCGTCTTATCTCGCGCAGATGGCGGCTTATCGTGCGGTCCTGCGGCAGATCTACACTGATGGCCGGCCGGTGCGCTGCGCACTGCTTTACACGGATGGACCGCGCTTGATCGAACTTGATATGGATTTATTGTCAGAATCGCTAAACCGATTGAACAGTGAGGTTTGATGGGCGGATGGGCGCACTATCTGACCTGTCGTTGAGAAAAAACAGGAGGTCGAGATGGCGGCTGAGCACATTACCGACGATACGTTTGATGAAGCGATTGCAGGGGGTAAACCTGTTGTCGTGGACTTTTGGGCTGAATGGTGTGGCCCGTGTAAGCAGATGGCGCCGCACCTCGACGCGGTCGCTGAAGAGCTGGCGGACAATGTCACCATTGCCAAGCTGAATGTCGATGACAACCCCATGGCGGCGTCGAAATATGGTGTACGCGGCCTGCCGACGCTGATCCTGTTCAAGGATGGCAAAGTGGCTGGCACGCATCTTGGCGCCATGTCAAAGCAGCGCATCTCTGACTGGATCAAAGAGAACGCTTAAAGCGCGCGTAGCTTAACAAGACAAAGGCCCCGCCCTCACGGCGGGGTTTTTTGTTCTGGGGCGCTCGCGGTCATTCGCCCTGTCGGGGCGGCCACTTCCGACACAGCCATCATTATGGTTAACTCGGCGACAATCATAAACCGAGGGGACGTTATGAAGTGCAGTCTTTTAATCGCCGCGCTATGGGTTGTGGCCCTTTTGGGCGCAGGTCATAGCATCGCTGAAGATGTTGATGGCGTGCAAGAACACCCGATGATCGAGCGCTATCCAGGCCAGGATATTCGGTGGCAGAAGATCGAGAACTATATGCCCTACGAGGTCGCGATCGGCCCGGTGACGGGGTATCGCAAAATTGACGACTGGATCGAAACCCAGGGCCGGGTCACGCGAACCTTCTATGCGCTTGAGGGCGAGGCGCGAACCTATTCGGAAGTCTATCTCAATTATCTTGAAGCGCTGAAGGCCCAGGATTTTGAGATTCTGGCCGAAGGCCTCTCGCCAGACCGCAACGGCACAGGCCCGGGCACGCGGCAGTGGATTGGCGTTGCCTATGCGGCCAACCCGATCGCAGAGCAGGGCCCGCAGAACACCTTGTTTGCCGGCACCTCGTCATCAGGCGGCGCTGGCTCGATCGTTGCACGCAAGGCGCGCGCATCGGGTATCGCTTATGTCGTGCTGACGGTGGAACAACACTCAAGCACCTATATTGGGGCCTTGATCGACATTATCGAAGTGGAGGCGGCAGAGACCGGCCTTGTGGTGGTCGATGCCGAGGCGATTGGCTCCGACATGGTTGAGTATGGCCGGGTTGTGCTGGATGGGCTTGTGTTCGACTTTGATAGCCCGGTCCTGCTGGCAGAGTCTGATCAGGCGCTGACGAATATTGCGACCTATCTAAAGGCGAACCCGGACAAACAGTTCTATGTCGTCGGGCACACCGATTCGGTCGGCACGTTCAGCTATAATTATGGCCTGTCAGGTGACCGCGCGCGTGCGGTGGTGGACGCCTTGAAAGACCAGCACGGCATTGCCCATGACCGCCTGGAGCCGCATGGGGTTGGTCCGCTTGTTCCGGTCTTTTCGAACAGTGAGGATTCCGGGCGCGACAAGAACCGGCGCGTTGAACTGGTCGAGCGTTAGCGGCCGGGCCTATCTCAGGCTCTCATTATTCGCTGTCAGGACCTCGCCGGCAAGATAGAGCGAGCCGCCGATCAGGATGCGGTCGGGCGCATCTGCCATGGCGGCCTTGAGCGCCGCGTTCAGTGAGGTGTGAGCGCGGACTTTGGGCGTAAATTGGCGCGCAAAATCGGCAAGATCCTGCGCGGTGACCGCGGCCTGGCCGCCGGGATTGTCGATTGTGTGCACGGCCTGAAACGTCTCGCCAAGCGCCTTGAAGAAGCCGGCATGGTCTTTCGAGGCCATCATGGCGCAGACCAGAACACGGTTGCCGCCGAGCGCGGTGAAGTGATCGGCAATGGCTTTGGCCGCATGCGGATTGTGCCCGCCATCAAGCCAGACCTCAGTGCCGGGGCAAAGCGCGGTGATCGGGCCGGGGCCGAGACGTTGCAAGCGCGCGGGCCAGGTGGCTGAATCGGTGCCCTCTGCAATGGCGGCTTCGCTGATCGCAAAGCCCGGCAAGTGGCGCATGGTCTTGGCAGCAAGGGCAGCATTGGCGCGTTGGTGCGCGCCGGGCAATGCGCGCGGCGTGTCCATCGCGGCGATGTCTTCGGGCGAAACGACAAAGAGTGGCGCGCCGCAAGCCTTCGCCTTCTCGTCGATCACCGCAGCGCAGACCGCATGCTGGCGCGCCGAGACGACCGGGCGGCCTGGCTTGATGATGCCGGCCTTTTCGCCCGCGATCCCGGCGAGATCTGTCCCGAGGAATTGGGCATGGTCACGGTCGACCGGCGCAATCACGCTGATGGCCGGTGCGCCGATCACATTGGTGGCGTCGAACCGCCCGCCAAGGCCAACCTCGAGGATCATCAGATCGGCGGGGGTTTCGCTAAAGGCGAGCAGCGCGGCGGCGGTGGTGGCTTCAAACTGGGTGATGGGGCGCCCATTCACCGCGGCCAGTGTGCGCGTCAGCACGTCCACCAGATGGGCGTCATCGATCAGCTGGCCAGCAAGGCGGATGCGCTCATTGAAGCGGACAAGGTGAGGCGATGTGAACACATGGACGCGCAGGCCAGCGGCCTCTGCCATGGCGCGCAGGAAGGCGCAGGTGGAGCCTTTGCCATTGGTGCCGGCGACATGGATAACAGGCGGCAGCCTGTCCTGCGGGCGCCCCAGCGCGTCAAGCGCGCCCAAAATGCGCCCGAGTGACAGGTCGATCTTTTTGGGGTGGAGCCCTTCCAGCTTTTGCAGTGCGGCTGTGACCGCCGGGCTGTTTCCGTTCAAGCGTTAGGCCTTGGGTGCAGGCACATCAGCGGATGGCGCGGTGACCGGCACGTCGGAGACATCCTTGTCGGTGGAGGTACGTTTCGGCATGAGATGTCTGAGTGTACGGGCGAGCACGTCTTTCAGCTCACGGCGGTCTGACACAATATCGACCTGGCCTTTTTCGCGAAGAAACTCCGAGCGCTGAAACCCGTCGGGCAGTTTCTCGCGAATGGTCTGTTCAATTACGCGCGGGCCTGAAAAGGCGATCATGGCGCCTGGCTCAGCCAGATGAATGTCGCCCAGCATGGCGTAAGAGGCCGAGACACCGCCCGATGTCGGATCGCACAGGATAACAAGATAGGGCAGGCCAGCATCTTTGACTTCCTGAATCGCGAGCGTGGTGCGCGGCATCTGCATCAGCGACAGCGTGCCTTCCTGCATGCGCGCGCCGCCCGATGCGGTGCACACGATCAGCGCGGCCTTGCGCGCCACGGCCATTTGCGCGGCGGCGATAAAGGCCTCGCCGGCGGCCATGCCGAGCGAGCCGCCCATAAAGGCAAAGTCCTGCACGAGAATAACCGCAGGCGTGCCGTCAATCTTCCCAAAGGCGGCGGCCATACAATCATCCTGCGCGACAGGGGCGACGGTGCCGGCATCGGGCGCCTCTTCCTTTTCGCGCTTGGCGAGCTTGGCCTTGGCGGCTTTAACGCGGGCGGGATAAGCCTTGTCGTCTTTGAATTTCAGCGGATCGGCCGGAACAGGCGGCAGCGGGATCGGCTCCCAGCGCGCATCGTCAAACAGCAGCCGGAACCGGCGGCGCGGCGAAATCCGCAAATGCGCGCCAGCCGGGGTGACATACCAGCTATCTTCAAGATCAGAGCGGTAAACCAGCTCGCCGGAAATGGGGCATTTGACCCATAAATTATCGGGCGTGTCTTTTCGGGCGCCGGGCAATAGGCCTTTCAGGCCTGGGGTGCGGAAATTTGTGAGCCAGTTCATCTGTATCGACTCCTCTCTCGCCGATTATTGGGCGGGCGCGACCCCCTGTAACGCCGTGGACAATTCTTGCGTTAAATCGCCAATCTTTTCAACGGCAAGATGCGGATTTCCCAATTCGTCCGCTTTTCGTGCATGTTCTACGAATGCAGAGCCGACGACAACCCCATCAGCGATTTTTGCCATCTCGGCGGCCTGTTCGCCGGTCTTGACGCCAAAGCCGACACAGACAGGAAGACCTGATACGCGCCGGGCCATCTCGACCCCGCCGCGAATATCTTCCGGATCGGCCGAGCCGGCGCCGGTGACGCCCGCGACGGCGACATAGTAGACAAAGCCACTTGCCCCGTCGGCAATGGTGGCCATGCGGTTCTCGTCGGTTGTGGGCGTGGCCAGCCGAATAACCGACAGGTCATGGTTTTTATAGGCCGCGCGCAGGGTTTCATCTTCCTCTGGCGGCAAATCGACCAGGATCGTGCCGTCAATACCGGCCTCAGCCGCAGCGGCGGCAAACGCGCTATAGCCAAGCGTGTGGACCGGATTGGCATAGCCCATAAGAATAAGCGGCGTGTCGGGATCGGTTGCACGGAAGCGTTTGGCAAGCGCCAGGACATCCTGCAGCGTGGTTTTTTGGGCCAGCGCACGCAGCGCAGCCTTCTGGATCGCCGGCCCGTCGGCCATCGGATCGGTAAAGGGCGCGCCGAGCTCAATAATATCGGCGCCCTGATCGCGCAGGGCACATAGCGCCTGAAAGCTTGTTTCAAGATCAGGATCGCCGCCCATGATATAGGCCACCAAGGCGGTGCGGCCTTCGGCCTTAACCTTGTCGAAGCGCGCATTTATTCGGGATGTGGGCATTTAGGTGTCCGTATTCTCCTCCAGCCAGGCCTGATAAAGCGCGGCAACATGTGTGCAGGGCAGGCCGATAATGGCGGGCACATCATAAGGGTGGTGGTTCTTCACAAGTGTTTCGATTTTGGCGAAGTTTGCCGCTGGCGCTTTAAGCCAGAGAATGAACTCCCAGGCCTGCTCAATCACGCCTTTCCAGCGATAGGTCGCCATTACCGGGCCCTCGACATTGGCGCAGGCGGCGAGGCGCTGTTCGACAGCCGCTTCGGCGATATCGTTGGCGACGCGCTGGCTGGGGCAGGTGATGCGGATCAGGGTGAGATTGGTCATGCCGGGCACCTGATCTTTGCCCGCGTCATAGGGTAGAGCCCGAACACCGTGCCTTCATAACTCTCGATTTTATATTCGAGAGAACCCAGTGGGTAGCATGTGCTTTCGAGTTCGCTGGCCCAATCGGTTTCGGAATTGAAGTGCCAGCCGCGATCACTTCCGCAAATCTGATCTTCAATGATCCGGGCGCCGTGGAGGTTAAGCTGACGGCCATCCGAAAGGCACAATTCCAGTCTCGGCAACCTGACCGGGGTCTCGCGTCCACGCCAATCATCAGGCGGTGTCTGATAAGACCCCTCGATCAGCCTTGCTGCGAGTTTCTTCTGAGCGGCCAGTCGCGTGTCTAAATTAGAGTCCGCGATCGGGACATATCTGTTTTTATGCTGCATGACGCAGCCACTGACCCCAAACAGAGCAATAAGGATTACAAAAGCGGTGCTCATATCTCCACGCCCAGCGCTTCGGCGACGGAGAACACATCCTTGTCGCCGCGTCCGCACATATTGAGGATGATCAACCCATCGGGCCCGAGATCCTTGGCCACCTCGCCGACACGCGCGAGCGCGTGGCTTGGCTCAAGCGCCGGGATAATCCCCTCCAGCCGGGTGCACAGCTGGAACGCGTCCAGCGCCTCATGATCGGTACAGGTGAGATACTCGGCCCGGCCAGTATCGCGCAGGAAACTGTGTTCCGGGCCGATGCCGGGATAGTCGAGCCCGGCGGATATGGAATGGGCATCAATGATCTGACCATCATCGGTCTGCAGCAGATAGGTCTTGTTGCCATGCAGAA
The DNA here is from genome assembly GCA_039026135.1 of Pseudomonadota bacterium. Lineage (GTDB taxonomy): Bacteria > Pseudomonadota > Alphaproteobacteria > Caulobacterales > Hyphomonadaceae > Henriciella. The sequence goes on from JBCCMX010000009.1 coordinate 11,466, forward strand.
TGCCGGGCGCGCCGCCGTTCAACGCGGCGGCATGTTTGCCCGTCTCGACCCCATGTCCAGAGGCCTCGACGCCGATCAGACGCACACTTTCGTCTTCGATAAAGGGGTGGAAGAGACCGATCGCATTTGAGCCGCCGCCAATGCATGCCATCACCGCATCTGGAAGGCGCCCTTCGCGCTCCAGGATCTGCGCGCGGGCCTCGCGGCCAATGACGCTCTGAAAATCGCGCACCAGTTTGGGATAGGGGTGCGGACCGGCCGCGGTGCCGATACAGTAAAACGTGTTCTCGACATTGGTGACCCAGTCGCGCAGGGCCTCATTCATGGCATCTTTAAGTGTACCTGTGCCACTGGTGACCGGCACGATCTCTGCGCCGAGCAGCTTCATCCGAAACACGTTCGGCTTTTGCCGCTCGACATCGGTTTCGCCCATGAACACAACGCATTGCAGGCCGAACCGGGCGCAGACCGTGGCGGTGGCAACGCCGTGCTGACCTGCGCCGGTTTCAGCGATGATGCGCTTTTTGCCCATGCGCATGGCGAGCAGGACCTGGCCGAGGCAATTATTGATCTTGTGCGCGCCGGTATGATTGAGCTCATCGCGTTTGAAATAGATTTTCGCGCCGCCAAAATGGTCTGTCAGACGCTCGGCAAAATAGAGCGGGCTCGGGCGGCCGACATAATGGGTCCAGAGGTCTTCCATCTGCGCGGCAAAGGCGGGGTCCTGCTTGGCGGCGCGATACTCTGCTTCGAGATCAAGGATGAGCGGCATTAGCGTTTCGGCGACATAGCGCCCGCCAAACTCACCAAACCGGCCATGCTCATCCGGCCACTGATCCCACGTATTGCGCATATCCATGCTGGCTGTCCTTTTAATGCCGACTAGGCCGACTTTGCCGCGTCGATAAAGGCGCGGATCTTGTCTTCGTCCTTTACCCCCGGCGCACGTTCAACGCCAGAGGACACATCCACCGCAGGCGCGTCTGTAGCGGCAATGGCGGCGGCGACATTGTGCGCGGTCAGGCCGCCAGCCAGCAGCCAGGGTTTGTCGAGGGTGAGGCCGTCAAGCAGCGACCAGTCCATGACCTCGCCATTGCCGCCCGGCAGGGCGCTGTCTTCGGGCGGCTTGGCATCGAGCAGCAGGCGGTCAGCCGGCCATTGATCGAGATCGGTCAGGTCATCTTCCGAGGCGATGCTCACCGCTTTCCACAGCTCGCACACCCCTTGTGCATCGCGCCAATGGCGCATCACCTTGTCGGCGGTTTCCTGTCCGTGCAGCTGGATCGCAGTGGGCGCAACATCGTGCAGAACGCCCTCAAACAGGGCATCATCAGGGTTAACCAGCAGGACGACGCTGGCGACGCCAAGATCATCGGCGAACCGGCAAAGCTCTTCAGCTGCGTCAAGCGCGCCGGCACCGCTGGTCAGCACGTTGCGCGGGCTTTTCTCAAACAGGACAAAGCCAACCCAGTCGGCGCCAGCTTCTGCTGCCACGCGCACCATGCCCGGGTCTGTCAGTCCACAAATCTTTACAAGCGCCATGGTGTGCACGTGCGGTGCAAGGCGGCGATAGTCAAGCGTGACTATTCAGCGCCAAGCCCCAGTCTGCCGATCAGGCTTTTCAGCGTGTCCTGATCAAATTTGGTGCGCAGCTTGATATAGGGGCCCTGGCGCGAATAGCTGGCCGCTTCGAAATCTTCGTCTTCAAAGCCTTCAATATTCCAGCCCAGGCTAACCCAGATATTTTTCTCCGGTGAGAAGCCGACCGATGGCCCGAACGACCAGTCAGCCGTGCTTGTGGCGTCGCTGCCCCACCATGATGCGCGCACACCGAAATCAATTTCTGTCGTCACATCATAGCGCAATTCGCCGCCGATCAGGTTGGTGAAGCCGCTGACCTCATCGTCTTCAAACTGCGTTTGTGTGTATTTCAGGCCGTGGAAAATGGCTGTCTGCAGGCGCTCGCTCCACTGCGTGTTGACCGTCAGATTATTGACCGCCTTGGTCTGCAGGAATTCGCCTTCTGTCTCCTCATGGCCGACATCGAAACGGTTGAACATGACTGGGCCGTCGCCGCGCGGGCGCCATGCCGCGCCAAGGCGCAGGTCCATGCTTTCAGAATCGGGCGCGGCGATCAGTGCCTCTTTCTGATAGCGAACCGCTGTCGAGAACGAGAATGTCTTGGTGACCTCGCGCGCGCCGCCGAGATTGGCGACAAAGCGATCGCCGAGCGCACTGTCACGGTTCTCTATACGGCCAGACAGCGCCGTCTGGTCGCCGCGATAGCCGGCGCCAAGATAGGCCGAGGTATAGTCATCATCGCTGACAAGCGTGTTCGTATCAGCGGTATCAAAGATGCCGGCCACATCGTCATCGGCGACGTCCAGCAGCTCGTCTGTGCCGTCAAGATTGGCGCGCCGCGCCCCCCCGACACTGACGCTCCATTGCGGGTTGATGCGCCAGATCTGATCGACACCGACGGTGGCGCCGAGACGCTGGCCACTGTCCTGTGTGACATAATCTGTGGCGGCATTGACCTGCCCGCCCGTCCATGGGGCGACGGTCAGCCCGGCAATGGTGTTGTCGCCAGAGGCCTCACCGCTATCAATCATCTCATGGCGCAGATTGAAGGTTGCGCGCCGCCCAAGCGACTTGTCGAGGCCAAGGCTTGTGCGCTCTGGGAACAGGGAGGATTCATCGTCGCCGGCCCCGCCGCCAAAGACGGGCTGTTCGCGGGTCGCGCTCAGTGTCAGACCTTGCTCGACAAATGTCTTTGATAGGCCGCTAACTATCGCTGCCGAGGTGCGCTCTTCATTCTGCGGATCATATTGCTCGAACACGCCGCGCAGGCCGAGATTGGCACTGAAGGCCTGGCTCTTGTGCGACAGGGCGAGCTCGCCGACCTGACGGCGCGAGTCGGTTGACAGGTTCTCTTCGGTATAGACCTGCGCATCAAGCTGGCGCTCGGCCCGGTCGGTGCCGTCGGCAACGTCGATCGCGCCGAGATCCACAACCAGGTTGGCCCCGATGCGGCGCAGGTTGGATGTGGCTGCGGTCTGCTGGCCAAGGCCGTAGCCGGCTGTTTCTTCGCGGTAATAGCCGGTCACTGACAGGCCGCCGGCATCATGCGCGGTTTCCAGCAGCCAGGCATTGCCGTCTGTCTTGTCATTCGCGGTTTCAGAACTGGTATTGGCAACCTCTGCGCGCACGCGTGTGCGCTCGCCAACCTGCCATGTCGCGTCGGCTGAGACCAGTTGCGACGGCGCGGTCTGATCGGGCGTGCCGTCTTCCTCGGTAATCAGCGTCAGGCCGACCTCGACATCTTCCCGGCGGCCGCGCAGGGCCAGGCGCCCACCGGCGGTCAGGCCGCGCTCGGCGGTTGACGTGGTTTCATAGTCGACCACGATGACATTGGGATTGAAGGTTGCATCCGAGGCGGCCACAGGCGCGCGGAAGAACACTTCGCCGGTCGTATAGTCGATATCGTAATCGACATAACGCGAGAGCGTCACGATGTTGAGAATGTCGTCCGGGCGTACGCGGTTGCGCGTTTCAATCGTGATGGTTTCCGACGACATGATGATCGGCGCGCGTGTCAGCACATACGGCCCGGAGGTGCCATCTGCGGCAAGCTCGTCCTTGCGGAAGGTCTGATTGGTCTCGGCGGCGAAGGCGCGCAGTGAGGTGCGCTCGCCCTGATAGTCGATTTTCAGGCCCGAAAGCTGGCGGCTGTAGAGACCGAGCTGTGTATCATTCAGATCGGTGTCAAAATCACCGAACAGGGCCTGGAAGGCATTGCGCTCGAGTTTGATATAGACCGGGTAGCGGCTGGCGGCGTCATTATACTGCCAGGTCCGATCACCATAGAGCGTGTAATAGGCGTTCGGGTCGATCTCGTCGAACAGTTCGCCATCTTCGGCGCCGCGGCGCTTGGCCGTATCGACCGCCAGGGTCATCAGCCAGTCACCCTTGATGACGCCCTTGGCGAAGAAGGCGATGCGCCCGTCGCTGTCGCGCTCCTCCAGGTCGTCGCCATCATTTGAATTAAACAGGAGGCCTTCTGCCTCCGCGAGGCCGACAAGGACCCATTCCCGGTTCTCGGGCTCAAGCCAGACATCGATGAACTCAATACGCTCATCGTGAAGTTTAACGGCGACGCGCACACGGCCGGCCTGAAGCGTCGGCTCCAGTTCGACATAGGCGATGCCATCGCCGCTGACCGGGATACCGGCGACATTGGCGTAGGCGGCTGAGATTGGCTGTTCGAACTCGCGGTCGGCCGTTTGGGCGAGGCGATAGGGCGAGCCGACATCAATGTCGGCGATACGGCCGGCATGAACCGCGTGGCCCGCGCTATCTTCCAGACGGATCGCGATCACCGGGCGAGAGCGCCCGTCTGCAACTGCAACGGTCTGATCGGCGACCAGCGTGGCGGTGTGAACCTCGTCAACGAACCAGATGCTGCGCTCGATGGTAGCGACAGGCGCGCCATCGGGGTTTGTGATTTCGGCGACGAGCTTGTTTTCGCCGCGCTGAATGTCGATGCCGGTCCAGCGTGACACCGCCACAGAGCGGTTCTGCGAAAGATCGCGGCCGGCAAAGTTGACGCCAAGGGCAGGCTGGCCGTTCAGCATCAGACGCACGCGGTCGGTCGGTCCATGCACGATGCCAACATCAACCGAACGCCCGCGCGGGGTCTCGTCGGCGCTTGGATAGGCGATGCGCGGTGTGGTATCGCTCTGCGCGTTCAGCCAGGTCTCGCCATAAAGCTCAGCGCCCGCCAGCTTACCAGGTGTTTCGATCTCGACGGCCCGGCCGTCTGGCGTGGTGACGATATCCTTGGCCGCCGCGGTCCGTTCAAGATAGAAGTTGGCGCGCCAGACCGTTCCGCCCGCTGCATCAACGAATTTCGACAGCGCGCTGCCGGCATAACGGGTGTTTTCTTCGCACAGGACCGGGATATAGCCCGCCGGCAGAGTGGCCTTGTCGACCTGGACAACATGCGTTCCGAGATCGACGCCTTCAAAGTGATAGAGGCCATCGGCATCGGTGACCACATAGCGGCCATTTTCCATATACAGGCGAACACCGGGCACGCCGATTCCATCCTCGACCGAGCGAGCCCAGGGTTCATCGGGCTGACAGGCCGCTTCGGCGACGCGGCCAATGATCGTCGAGGTGGTGTTGAGGAAGTCATCTTCGATTGTGATCCCGGCTTCGGCGGTGTTGGACACCGGATCGCCAGACGCCGACATGGCTGTGGCTTCGTTCACCGCCTGGCCATTCGGCGTGCCGGGACCAATCGCGGCGATATAAGTCAGGCGCTGGGTGTCACCTGTTTCAACATAGGAGACCGGGAAGAGCAGATCGCGCCCGTTCGGCTGAATCGCAGGATCGGCGATGCGCACACCATCAATGCGGGCCGTGCCATCAACATAGCGCAGGCCGCGCGGCAGCAGGTCACGCAGCTGGTAAGGGGCCGGAACCTCGCCGACATTTTCAAGTTCGACCGTATAGCCGATAAAGTCGCCAATCGCGGCATATGTTTCCGAGGCTTCCTTGCGGACAATCAGATCGCCGGATGGATCGAGCGGAACGTCAAGGTTGACCGCAGCGGTCCCGTCAACCGTGAAGGCGTTGCCAAACGAGCCGTCAATAATTTCAAAGGGCGCATTCTGCAGCCCAATGAAGTCACTTCCCGATCGCAAGGATGGGAAGCTGTAGCCGGTTGGGCTTTCGATCACCAACCGGTATTCGCCAGGCGCCATCAGCGGAAACAGAAACTCGCCCGCGCCCAAATTGTATGAAAATCCGCTACTGTCTGTGACTGTGCTGCCTGTTGTAACGGTGGAAGGATAGGTCGATACACCGTCGAGCCCGAACACGTCCGCCGGCAGGCCGGACGCGGCATCGACAACAGTGACCGACACATCATTGATGAGATCGCCGGTAAAGCTGTCAAAGACGCGCCCAAACGGGTCAACCAGCGCGGTATCGACAGACACTTCGGTCTGGTCGAACGCGTCGACATAGGTCGCGGTAAGCAGCGTATCCTGCGGCGCGGTCAGGGTGTCGTCATGCTGGGCGGTGTCAGCGGCGCTGGTGGCGAAGGTGGCATAGAAATGCGGTGAGTTCGGGCCGTCTTCGTAAAAACGCAGGGTAATCGCGTCGCCGGCATCGGTGGAGATTTCGGCGACAACCGTTTCGACCGCGGCCGGATCACCATTCTGGCCGGCGTCTGTGACGCGCACGACAACCGTCTCACCAGACAGGTAAACACTGGCTGGGATCAGCATTTGCGGCTGTGAGCTGGCGCTCGACCCGCCTGCACCGCTGGAGACGAGGAACGGGCCTGTTACGGAGCCGGACGGGCTGAACTCGGTTGCCGGCAGCGTCACGGCAATCGCGCTAGACGCGCCGGGCGCGATACGGAAGAACTCGACGGTGGAGGGTGTCGAGCGCGCCTGGATCGTGAAGGTGGCCGGATTGGTCTGAAACTGGAAAACGCCCGTGCCGGTGTCGACAGACACATTGGCAATGTTGACGACCTGGTCGCCAAGGGCGGCATGCGCCGGCTGAACACAGCTCAGCGTGCTCGCCGACGCGAGGCCAAATATGCCCGCAAGGATGTGCTTCCAGCTGGAAGTCATCGCCGCCTCTCCACCATCACACGGCGGACCATCTGTGGGTCCGTCCGAACAGCTCATGGGCGGTCAGTCGCCCAGTGAGGTGGACGCTAGCGAGACATGGTTAGGATCTGTTTTGGTTAATCGATGAAATTTGATCTATCTCGGGCTAAAATACAGAAAACCCCCGGCTTTTTCGGCCGGGGGTTCAAAAAGCGGCTTGCGCTATGAAGCCTATCTGACTTCGGCGCGGATCCGGATAAGACCGTCTTCACCCGCCGCAAGAACAGCGTCGCTGAGCTGAACCACGCAGGTTGTTGTTCCGTTACAGTCTCTATTGGCAGGGGTCGTCGGTGCGTCCAGCGTCGGGCCAGCGCCGAGAACCGCGCCGTCATCGGCAAAGCCTGTGGCGGTTGTCGTATCCAGTGTGGCACTGACAAAAGTCACCTCAGCCGGGAGGATGTCCTCAATCACCAGGTTCGATGCTGTGGCGGTCGCACCTGTATTCGTTACCGTGATCACATATTCGATACACGCGCCTGGGATCGCCTTCGCGTCCGCCACGACCGCGTCGGTTTCACAGTCGACAGGTGTTTCTGTGATGGCCGAGACGCTCTTGGTCGCGTTGAGGTCTGGTGAAGCGACCGCAATCACGCCTGTGGCGGCGTGCAGGCCGTCGGTTGCGCCTTCTGATGCGGCCACACCGGTATCATCAGCCAGAACGTTCTGGGCAAGGCCGGTAATCGTGTTGGCGCCGCCAGAATCGGTTGTGACCGCTGCCGGCGTTGCGGAGGCTTCGATGATCCAGGCGCCTGGATCACGTGCTTCAGCAATAATCGTGATATCGTCGGTGTCTGCATCGCCGATAGCGGCGTCGACGGTGCCGGTGACCTCAAGCAGAACGCGGACACCTTTTGGAACATCGCCAGTAACAACTGCAGCGCCGGCCGCGGCACCAATCGTTGTTGTGGTGATCGTAACGCCGGTTTCATCGCCGAAATCCAAGTCGTCATCGGTATCAATATAGTAAACGATCGATACCGGGCTTGCATCAAATGTGTTGGCGCCATTGTCGAGGTCGGCAATCGAGAAAGAGTAGGCCTGATTATCGTTGCCTTCGTTGAGAAGCTCGAATGTCAGCGTGGCATTGGCGCCCGGCGGTGTAGAGAGCACAGAGTTTGTTGCTGTCACGGCGTGGTCAACCTTACGGTCAACGGTGAAGAGCGTTGGCGTGCCCTGGACGTCTGCGCCGACAGGCGGGGTGACGTTGTCATTGGTAATGGTTGGCTGTGAAATCGCGCCAACGTCATAGTCGAGTGTAAATGTGTTTGACACAGATGTACCGGCCTCTGTGAGCGTGTTGCTCGCATAGGCCGAACCGCTGGCCAGCAAAGCAGAGGCGCTGGCTGCGCCGAGTGCCTTGATCGCTGTCGCTTTTGTAAAGAGTTTCATTCGCCCGCTCTTTCGTTTTAACTGTTGGATTAAACTGCCGCAAAGACGTTAATGTCTCGCCAAAGCGGCGTTAAAATTTCTCCGATTACTGCAACACACCGCGATAGCTGAGGTCGCCTGTGGCGCCGGCCGCGATTGCCTCGCTAAACGTCCAGCGAATATGCGTGATTTCTTCGGCTGTTGCCGGGCGCTCAATGCCATCGACGCTGACAGTCAGGTTGCCGCGCCGGGCGAATGTCTCGCCATTATCAACAGAGTAGGTCACATCTGCAGCGGGTGTCTGGGCAGAGCCTTCGATCAGTTTCAGCTGTGCTGGTACCGGCATGACGAGGCGGACATTCTCTGCTGGCTCTGCGCCGTCATTGCTGTAAGCGAGGCGATAACGCACTTCATCGCCCGGTGCCACTTCCTCGGCGGCTTCGAATGTGACGTCGCGATTGCCACTGTCATCGACATTGACGACAGCGCGTTCGACGAGCTGTAAGGCTGTAAAGCCTTCTGCAAGCGCTGGCGCTGAAAGGCAAGTCAGCATGGACAGGGCAAGTATGCTGTGACGAATCATAGCTGGAATCTCCGCTTTGTTGGGTAAAGACTTCGTCCGATCATTCGTTTAACGAACGGTTAAGATGGCGCCGCAGCGCCTATAAAATCTAGTGATCTGAGTGCAGGAGGGTGCTGCGGCCTGCCCTATTGGCGCCGCTCACCAAGCTCTCGCAGATATGCCCATGTATAGAGGCCGCTGGCATGCCCGTCGCTGAAATGAATGCGCACCGCATAGCGCCCGACAGGCTCAGCCCGTTCGACACCAAGATCGTCGGAAATCACCGGTGCGGGCGGCTTGGGACCCGCGCCATGCCCGCGCACCTCGGCCGATGGGCTTTCCCGGCGCAAATAGGCATAGGGCAGATGGAAGCTTGCCCCATCGTCAAAATCGATCGCCAGGCGCTTGTCTTGTTTGGAAAAATGAAGCCGTGTCGGCCAGGCCTGCCCGCTCATTTCGGGTCGAGATCGAGATCTCTGGCCTCGCTTTCCAGCAAAATGGGCAGCCCGTCGCGAATGGGATAGGCGAGTTTGGCTGATTTGGAGATCAGCTCGCAAGCCTCTGGATCAAAGATGAGCGGGCCGCGTGTAATGGGGCAGATCAATCGCTCCAGCAGGCGCGGATCGACGCCGCAGGGGCCCGTCTCTTGGGTGTCAGTGGTCTCAGTCATTGCAGGGTCGATGTGTCATCGCCCGGCACATCCATGTCAAGCAGGGCAATCAGTATCTCGGCGCGCTCCAGGAGCGACGGCGCCTCCAGGAGCGCCTGTTTTTCCATCGTCTCGAATGGGCAGCCGGCGCAAAGCGCGTTGATCAGGGTCTCCAGCGGCGCGTTCTCCACCGCATCCCAGTCCACCTCAATCGTATTGTTTTCGGTATAGCGTTTGAGCGAGTGAACCAGCGTTGATCGCTCGAAGCCGATCAGTTGTTCGGGCTGTGAGAGATCGTCAATGAAGGAAGACCAGTCTGGCGCGACCTGGCGGTAGGGCGTATGGACATTCAGCTCCTCGCCTGCGCCAAACCGGCAAATCCCGGTGAGCGAGATGAGGTAGCGCCCATCATCGGTTTCCGAATAGGATGTGATACGCCCGGCGCAGCCGGTCTTTGCCAGCGCCGGGCTGGGCGCGTCACCGCCAACGGTCTGGACCATGCCGATCAGCCGGTGGCCGGACATGGCATCGTCAATCATGTTCAGATAGCGCGGCTCGAAAATATTCAGCGGCAAGGACCATCGCGGGAAGAGCAGCGCGCCGGACAAGGGGAAGACCGGTATCCGCGCTGGCAGGTCACTCTCTTTGCGATAGGTCGTTGGGCTCAAGACGCATGCTCCTGTCTGTGTCTGTCAACAGATGGACCGTATCGGCCAGCTGTCGAGCGCCAGGCGCAAATAAAGCCGTCGCTGCGCCCAGCGATCAGGCAAACATCAGCGAGCCGAGGCGGCGCCGGCCCTCAAACGTGACCGGGTCTTTCGGTCCGGCGGCTTCGAACAGTTCCAGCAGTTTGGCCTTGGCTTTGCCCTCGCCCCAATTGAGGTCCTGGCTGAGGATTTCGAGCAGATGATCGGCGGCGGCCTGGTTCTGGCCCTGCGAAATCAGTTTTTCGGCGAGATCAAACCGCTCCTGCGGGGTTTGCGGCTCCGGCGTGTCGGCGGGCGGCGCCGCGGGCGTGTTCCCATCTGCCGGCGCGTCAGCCAAAAGGGCCAGCGCCTTGCGCGCGGATGTGATGGCCGGATCATCGGCCATATCAGGCGGTGTCATGTCGAGCACCTGACCGGCCCGCTCGCGGTCGCCATTGGCGAGATAGCAGCGCGCCAGCCCGGCAATGGCGGCTGTGTTCTGCGGATCGGCCTCAATCACCGCGGCATAGATCTGGGCCGCCGTGCCAATATCGCCGGATTGCATCGCCTGCTCAGCCTGGGCGACCGCCTCTTCAATCTGTTTGGCGCCGTCTGTGCCACTGAGCACCTGATCAATAAACTGGCGCACCTGGCCCTCAGGCAAGGCGCCCTGAAAGCCGTTGACGGGGCGGCCCTTGTCAAAGGCGAAGACCGCCGGGATGGAGCGCACGCCCATCTGTCCGGCAAAGCCCGGATTTTCGTCAATATTGACTTTGACCAGGCGAACCTTGCCGCCATGGCTTTGCACCACTTTTTCCAGAACCGGCGTCAGGGACTTACACGGCCCGCACCAGGGCGCCCAGAAATCGACCAGAACCGGCTGCTCATTGGAGGCTTCGATCACTTCAGCCGGGAAGGTCGCATCGGTTGCGTCACGAATGGGGCCGTCGAGACTTGATTTACCGAGACTGGGGTCAACGCTTGTCATGGATTGGTCCTGTTTGATTGACCCCGAATTTGGGCATAAAGCGCCGCGCGCGCAAGTCATGCGGCACGGTTTGGTTTAAACCGGGTGTTTTGGGCCGTGGCTCAGGACGAGCCTTTGTCGCCCCAGAGCGCCTCAAGGCGCGCATCACGGCCGCAGCCGCGGCGGTAGAACTTATATTTTGTGCTGTTCTTCAGGTAATAGTCCTGATGATAGCCTTCTGCCGGCCAGAACGCGGCCGCATCAAACACTTGCGTGACCACCGGGCCGGGCAGGCGATTGGACTCTTCGATCGTGTTGATCTCTGCCTGCGCGGTGGCGCGTTCATCAAGCGTATTGACGAAAATTGCGGTGCGATAGCTCGGCCCTTTATCGCAGAACTGCCCATTCGGGTCGGTCGGGTCGATATGGCGGAAGAAGTAATCGACAAGCTCGGCATACTGAACCTTGCTGGGGTCATAGGTGACCTGCACAGCTTCGTAATGGCCAAGCTTAGAGTGGGTATAGTAAGTCGGGTTGGGCGCGTCGCCGCCCGTATAGCCTGATACGGTTTCCAGCACGCCGTCGACTTTGTCGAAATCAGCTTCCACACACCAAAAACAACCACCGGCAAAGACGGCGGTTTCCACTGCGACGGGCATGTTCATCGGTGTTTCAGACTGCGCGCCAGCATTCACGAAGAATGTGCCAGCCGCCGTCGCAGCGCCGATCACCAGACCGACAATCAAAGGATGGGTGGGTTTCACTGTGGTACCGCCAATTCACTCAACTCGTTCAATGTACCACATATGTGTTAAAGCGCGCCGAAAAGCGAGACGAAATTCTCACTGATCACAGGAAATTGTTATTGTGGTGAAGATTGAGTCAGCCTGCCAGGCGTTCGAGCTCGGCATCTGAGAGTTCGGAATTATCATAGACATTCTGGACATCATCAAGCTCGTCCAGAAGATCCAGCAGCTTCATCAGTTTGTCGGCATCCTCGCCCATGATCGGGACAGTATTGGATGGCTTCCAGATCAGCTTGGTCGATGTCGCCTCGGCCTCGCCAAACTGTCCCTCGAGCGCCGAGGCCACGTCCATCAGGTCCTCTCGCTCGGTATAGATGAAATGGCCATCGGCGTCGGACTCCACGTCGCTGGCGCCCGCCTCAATGGCGGCCTCCATCACGGTATCTTCGTCGCTTGCATCGGCGGCGAACTGGATCTCGCCGACCTGTTCAAAGCCGAAGGACACTGACCCGGTCTCGCCGAGATTGCCGCCATTCTTGGAGAAGGTTGAGCGGATCTCGCTGGCGGCGCGGTTCTTATTGTCAGTTGAGGTCTCAACAATGATGCCGACACCGCCCGGCCCGAAGCCCTCATAGCGGATTTCGACATAATCATCGCCGGCCCCGCCCTGGCCCTTGTCTACAGCGCGCTTGATATTGTCCTTGGGCATGGATTGGGCCCGGGCATTCTGGATGGCGAGCCGCAGGCGCGGATTGCCGTCAGCGTCCGGGCCGCCGAGTTTCGAGGCGATGGTGATTTCTTTGGACAGGCGCGAAAACAGAACCGCGCGCTTTTTGTCCTGGGCACCTTTGCGGTGCTGAATATTTGCCCATTTACTGTGGCCAGCCATGGCGGCGCTCCTGCGGAAAGGTTCTAGCAAGAAGCGTCTTTAGCTCAGCGCGGCCGATTGGCAAACCCGGCCCCTGCGGCGGCCTCTAAAACAGTTGGGGCGACGTGATGCACGCCGCCCCATCCTGTTTACGATATCGCTGCGCCTAGAACGTGAAGCGGACCCCAACGCGAATGTTCTCGCCTGGCGCCGGGGCGACCTCTTTAAGAACAGATGTGGCATAACGCACTTCTTCATCGGTGATGTTTTCCCAGGCAACAAACGCTTCGGTGCCATCTGCGCCGATATTGAAGTCTGACAGATCAACCTCCCCGCGCAGATCAATTACAGTGTAACCGTCGGTTTCAAGTTGGCCGACACCTGGATCAGATTGGTTGTCAGCGCTTGTAATGGCGGCGCCAATTTCCCATGCGCCCCATTCCGCGCTGGCTGCGCCGTTCAGGGTCAGCGGCGGGATGAACGGGACATGCCCGCCGGAATCGAGCTCTGTGCCCACAACATCGATGCCGGCCTCGAAGTCCCAATCGGCGCCGAGCGGGCCATCGTCAAATGACAGACCACCATAGATCTCCCCGCCGACGAATTCGGCATCTTCCTGAACGTAGAGGAAAACCGGTAGCTCATCGCCTTCATCCGTCAGCACGCCATCGATGACTGCTTCGCCCGGGGTGAGATAGATAAAGTCCGAGAAAGAAGTGACAAAGACGTTCACGCCGAAATTGGCGATGTCATTGCTCCAACGCACGGTACCTTCGAAGTTGAGGCCGGTCTCCTCGTCAAGATTGGCATCTCCAACCTCGAATTGCTCTGTCGCCAGGTGCGGTCCGAAAGCGAAAAGTTCGGTTTCGGCCGGTGCACGCTGCGTGTAGGCGACCTGGCCGCCGACAAACCAGCCAGCGGGCAGATGCTTGTGAATGCCAGCCGAGCCGCTAACCAAGCTAAAGTCACGCGTGCCCTGGTCGACATTGTCCATTTCAATATCATCAAAGCGCAGACCGCCTTCAATGCCGAAACCGCTCTCGAACTCGCGCGTTTCGAAAATGAACAGACCGATCGAGTTGGTTGTTGTCTCGGTGAGGAATGCCTCTTCACCTTCCGCAGACAGTTCCTTGTCGATGAATTGCAAGCCCGCTGCGCCAGCAAAACCGTTCCAGGCATGGCCGAGCTCGACGCGGCCCTCGACGCCATCTGTTTCATAAACGGTGCCAGCTTCGCCAGGCGCTTCAAACTCGGTATGCTCATAGTCAACAATGGCAAGCGAACCTGAGATGTCGGTCAGGAAGCTGTCCTGGAAATTCCATCCACCGCGAATATCGATGCGCTGATGCTCCAGGTCGATGAAGGGATTTTCCTCTTCCTCCTCTTCTTCCATGCCGCCCATACCAGCTTCTTCTTCGTGCTCGTGGCCGTGCCCCGGCAAACCGTATTCTGCAGTCTGTTCGCGGTAGGCGATGCCGAAGAAACCCTGGTCGGCCACATAGCTGAGGCCGGCGGCCAGAGACTGTGTTTCGACAAAAGAGTTTGGCAGTGTGCCGCGGGCTTCTTCCTCTTCTTCCTCGCCGCCGCCAGGGCCGGCCTCAGCTTCCTCAAGCGCGCGAAGGGCAGCCGATTCAGCAAAGTCAGGAATGTCATAATCACTGAAATCGCGGCTGGTGGCCGAGACAGTGAAGACAAGGCGGCCGGTTGTGAACTGGCCGCGCCCGGCGAGCTCATCGCCCTCATTGACGCTGTTATAGGCGCCGAAAAGGTCACCGGAGAATTGCTTTTCCGGCAGCTCTTCGGCGATCAGGCCGTCAATGACATTGACCACGCCGCCGATCGCCTGGCCGCCATAGGCCAGAGCGGCCGGCCCACGCAGGATTTCGATCCGGTCGGCATCAATGCCGTCTGCGGCAACCTGATGGTCAGGCGATGCGGCTGACACATCGATCACGCCAATGCCATTGGTCAGCACCTGCACGCGCTCGGCGCCGAGGCCGCGCAATATAGGCCGGCTTGCCCCGGCGCCGAAAAATGTTGAAGCCACGCCCGGTTCACTGTCGAGCGTGTCACCGAGGGAAGCGGCCAGCCGCTCAATAATGTCTTCGCGATCAAGTGCCGAGGCGTTGCCAATCAGCTCATCGGCGCTGCGATCAGGGCCGGGTGTTGTGACGATGATGGTTTCGAGCCGATCCTGGGCAAAAACCTGTGGCGCGGCGAGCGCGCATGCTGAGCCGGCCAGAAGCAGCCGAGCGAGTTTGGAAGACATGATTTAGGGTCCGTTTTGGGTGAGGTTAAAAGAAAGAGCTAAGTGTTTCGCCGGTGATCACGGCCAAAGGCATGGCGGTGCCCGGGCGGGTGAAAATGCGTCACAGACATTACCTTGTGTGGCGACACGGTCCGACGCTGTGGTTAAGCCACAGCGCCGTGAAGCCATGCCATTCAGGCCGGCGTGGAGGGAGGAAACACGCAACACTGTTATACTATAACATTATGTTTTGCGTGTGCAATCACTGAATCGGGGCGGGCGGGCAATTAACGGATGGTGCGGGGCGCCAGCTTCAGGTCGGCCACTGCTCCGAGAGATGCCCGCCGACGCGAATAGGCTCGCAGCGCTGCGCAAGGCCGGTCTGACTGTCTGTTTCGACAAATAGGCCGCACAGGGTGCCCTCGCCGAGCGCTGGTTGGTAGCGGCTGCCAGGCAGCTGGGTCGCAAAGCGGCGGATGGAGTTGTCTTTCTGCATACCGATGACGCTGTCATAGTCGCCGCACATGCCGGCATCCGACTGAAAGCCGGTGCCGCCCGACAGGATCATGTGATCTGCGGTCGGGACATGGGTGTGGCTGCCGACGACCATGCTGGCGCGGCCATCGCAATAATGGCCCATCGCCATCTTTTCCGATGTGGCCTCGCAATGCATGTCGACAATGATGGCATCTGCGACGGCGCCGAGCGGCATGTCCGCGAGCGCCGCATCGACGGCGGTGAAGGGATTATCCAGCGTCTGCTTCATGAACACAGTGCCCTGGACCTGTACGACGCCAATGCGCTGGCCGCCCGGCAGAACAAACAGTTGTGCCCCCTGCCCCGGCGCGCCGGCGGTCGGCGGATAGTTCAATGGCCGCAGCAGGCGCGGCTCGCGGGTAATATAGGTCAGGGCCTCGCGCTGGTCCCAGGCATGATCGCCGAGCGTCAGGCAATCAGCGCCGGCGCCAAAGAACTCACCCGCAATGGTTTCCGTCAGCCCGAAGCCGCCGGCCGCATTCTCCGCATTCACGACGACGAAATCGAGGCCGAGCCGGCGTCGCACATCCGGCAGGTGATCGAGGATCGCCTGGCGCCCGGGTTTGCCGACCACATCACCAAAAAAAGCAAGTTTCATGCGCTGATCTTATGCGCCTGCTTTGGCCAAAAGAAAAGGCGCGCCCCGAAGCCGGCGCGCGCCCTGTCTTGTTTTGGTGTGACCGTTAGTCGTTGGTTGCGGTAAACCCAAGCGCATCTTTGGTGAGGCCGGTCGGGTCCGGGTTCTCCATGAACGCGCCGATTGATAGCGGGGTTTCCGGGTCAAGCTTGAAGGTCAGCGTGCCGGGCTCTTGCAGGAAGCTGGCAAGCGCGCTGGTCGCTTCGGTGACGAGGCCCATGTCCACGCCGGAGCCCTGCAGGAACATTGGCGCCATGCCGAGGCCCATCGCCGCCTGGTTTTTCATCTCTTCGGGATCCATGCCGGAATCTGTCGCAACGGCATTCAGCACGCGGTTCAGCAGGCTGTTATCGTCGATTGAGATTTCGAGATTGTGGAAGGTCAGCGCGCCGAGCGCTTCAACCATGGCATCGGGGTTCGGCTCATACCCGGCGGCGAGGTCGGCAAAATCAAGTGAGCTGCTGACTTTCTGACTATAGGCATTGTAGCCTTCAATCTTGCCGCCAAGGCTGAATGTCGCGCCATCAACCAGTTCAAGATAATTGTCGCCGGCGCCGAACGTCACAATGTCCTTGTCGGGGTCGTAATTGGCTTCAGACGCGCCTTTCATTTCGAGGCTTTCAAAGCCAACGATGCTGAGCCCCTCAAGCAGGCCAGCGCCGACATAGCCGCCATCCGGATCGGCGCCGATTTTCAGCGAATAAGGATCGGTGACATATTTGACCGGCTGACCGGCCGCATTGCGCTCGACCGAGGCGTTCAACGACGGCATTTCAAAGCTTGCGCCGCCAATGTCGCCCTTCAGGTCTGACAGGGAAATGCCATCATAGCCCGGATCCATCGGATTATCATAGATCAGGGACACAATGGCGCCCGCCATCGCGTCTTCATCACCGATATTCTGCTGAATGGCTTCCAGGAATGAGGCATCAATGTTGGAGACGCCCAGGCTGCCGAGCGAAAAGTTTACCGGCAGATCGTCTTCTTCGCTGAACATGTCGAATGAGATGCCGCCAATCGCAAACTCAGCGGCTTTGAGACTATCAACGCCGCTAATCTTTACGCTTTCAATGCCAAGATTGCCTTCGTCGCCATCATCATTGAACGCGCCGGCGATATTGCTGACCGACCAGGAATCGAAGGAAATGGCGCTGGCATCGGGAAACTCTGCGTCCGGTGTCCCGTCAGCGACCAGATCGGCGATCCAAGCGGCCAGTTCGGGCGATGGATTGGTCAGCTCAATCGAGCCGAGATTCATTTCCGCAGTCTCGTCTTCGTCCTCAAGAGGGCCAGTCAGAGAGATATCGTTCAGGCTGAGCTGGCCGAAATTGGCCTGACCGTCATCGGACATATCGAGCCCGGACAGGACAACAGAGCCGATCGAGACAATATCATCGCCGCCAATCATGCCGACATCGGTAAAGGTCGCCGTGGCGCCATCGACTGTTTTGTCAGCAAAGGAAAACAAACCCGAACCTGACGTGTCCAATGACATGGCCGACAGTGCGTCGGCTGCCAGTGCCGGGTTGCCGCTGCGAACAGAGATGTCTTCACTGACAGACGTGTCCGAATCAGAGCCACCCGGCAGGGCGTCCCGGGCTTGGTCACATCCGACAAGAAGAGCGAGCGACGCCGCGCCGATCATGAGTTTATTCATCTTGGATTCCCCTTTTGGATGATTCCATCTAAACCTTAGCAATGAAGCTGTCGAGGCACGCCGCATGACGATTAACAGACCCGACACAATGGTCTTAAGCACAGAAGATGGCACGAAAGTGACGGTGCGGCTTGAGATCAATGACAAGGCCAGGCGGCTGATCTTGCGCCTGGATGAGCGCAGTCGCCAGGCCGTAGCGGTTGCGCCCAATCGGCGAAAATTGCCTGATGCGGCGCAGTTCGCCGCTGAGCGTGTTGACTGGATTGCCGACCGGCTGGCCGAGCTGCCGCCGGCCATATCGCTGGCGCCGGGCGCGACTTTTCCGCTGCGCGGCGAGCCCTGTAAGATCAGCCTTGAAGGCCCCGGCCGGCGGGCCCGGCTGATCCATGGTGATGGTCTCGTACTCCGTGTCCCCGGCGACCCGGAAACGACGCCGCAGCGCGTGATTCGGTTTTTGCGAACCGAGGCGAAACGTGACCTTGAAAGGTCAGTCGTGCGCCATTGCAAGATCCTGCATCGCCAGCCGCGTGCGATCAGTGTGAAGGATACCCGTTCGCGCTGGGGCTCATGCACCTCTGACGGGCGATTGTCTTTTTCCTGGCGCCTGATCATGGCGCCGCCGGACGTCTTGGAATATGTCGCGGCGCATGAGTGCGCCCACCTGCTGGAAATGAATCACAGCCCCGCCTTCTGGGCGCATGTTTCGCGCTGTTGCGCCGATTGGAAAATTCATCGCCGGTGGCTGCGTGAAGAGGGCCGCGCGCTTCACGCCGTAGGCGTTTGAGGCGCGTAGGACGCCACATCGTCGCCTTCGGAATCGGGTTCTTTGACGATGGGCTGTTCGGGCGCAAAGCTGATCAGTGTGGTGCCGTCGCCGCCGCGCGGGTCGCGGTTCGGGCCAACCAGGTTCAGCGTCCCGTCGCCGCGGATCTCGGCCAGGATATCGGCGGCCGGCCGCTCTTCGCGGAAATGTTCCAGCGTGTA
>JBCCMX010000010.1:0-29567 GCA_039026135.1 Pseudomonadota bacterium
CCCCAGACGGCGATATCATCTTCGCCGTCAGGTCCGGAGAGTTTGAAAGAGGGCACACCCCAAAGGCCGAGCCCGTCGACCATTTCGTCCTGATGGGCTTCGACAATCGGTTTCCACGCATCGCTGCCAAGGTGTTTCCGGGCTTCATTCCAGTCGAGGCCCGCGCGCTCAACGCCAGACTTAAAGCCCTTTTGCTTGTGCAGCGGCATGTCTTCAGAAAACGCGCATTTCAACAGCGAGCTGAGCAGCTCAATATCTTTGCCAAGTGATGTCGCCCATGGCAGCAGTGAGTAGGCCCTGCGTGTCGGGTCGCCGATCGGCGTGTTCATCGGACCGAACGGAACGCCGAGGAAGTCAGCCTCGCGCTTGGTGTCCATCATGATATAGGTCCCCTTTGCACGGGTCGCGGCGACACCGCGCATGATCATCGGCAGGACCGGTTTGTGATGCAGCTCGATGCGGCAGGCCTTGGCGACCTCAATCGTCTTGTCATAGATAATCGATGTATAGGGTGAGTTGAGCGAGGGATAAAAATCGAGCCGAAACGCGCTCGCATCGACCCCGCCGGTATCAATGGGCGGTCGTGGCACCAGGAAAGGCGCGCTATCATCCTTGCAGGCATTCAGGCTGCGCAGGCGGCTTTCCAGGTAGAAGAGCCGATCAACGCCCCAATACCACTCGCCTGCATAATAGAAGGAGCCGCCCGAATAGTGATTGAGGGCCTGAATGCGCTCGGAGCCCTGATCGACCGCCGATTGCGCCTGTTGCGCGGAGCCGCGCGCGAAAGCGTCAAGGCCGCCCGTATCGCCCTGCCATAGATGGGTGCTGACGGTTTCAAGCTTCTGGATGAAATCTTCAGCTGAAAGCGGGGCCAGGATCTCGGTGGCGTGCGCCAGTGCGGCTGCATCCGGCACGACCGGTGCATCAGCCGGGAAGGACAGGCCGTAATAGGGCGCGATCAGACCGGCATCGGTGCGCGACCACTGTCTCAGTTTCTCCAGTTCCGGTTGATCCTTTCCGCCCGTCGCGCGGATCAGCCGTGTCTTGATGACCACATCGTAGCGCTCTGCGAACTTTGCCAGTACCTGCGCAACGAGATGGGCGTACGGATCGTCCAGCTGATGGAAATATTCCACGATATGCGGCGCGTTGGCCTTGCGTCTTTGCGCCTCGGCCTTCTCGCGGCGCTTATCGACACGCTGTGGCTGGATAACGCGGTCGAACATTTTTTTCTGGATTGTGCGGGCCCAGCCAGGCGGATTGACCAAGATTGACGGGTTGGGATTTTTTTTTGGTTCAAGCATGTCTGGCGGTAACTTCCCGTAGAGGCGGCGCGTTTAGCCGTGCCGGCGTTTTGTGCATTTAATTGTCACGAATAATGTCATTTGTCATCTGATTAGATGACCCGAAATAAATCTCGCAACTTCGTGTATTGTGTAGTTCATAAGAGTCGTTCAATAGTTCACCAAGTCGGTCCTTATTGGGGTGGTCGACTGTATCGTTCTGGAGCGATCTTATGAAACTCGAAACAGGTTTGGCTGCGGTCTTGTCGTTACTTTTGGTGTCATGTTCTTCTGGCGAGAGCACCGAGCCAACAGAGCCTCTGGTTCGGCCCGCGAAACTTGTTGTCGCTGAGAAGGCCGGATCGCGCCGGGACCTTTCATTTCCGGCCTCCGTCGAGGCCGAACAGTCAGCCGAACTGACCTTCCAGATTGCAGGTGAAATCAGAGAGCTGAACGTGCTGGAAGGCGATGCAATAGAGACCGGAACGTTGATTGCCAAGCTTGATCAGCGCGACGCGCAGAATGATCTGGCGCAGGCTGAGGCGGAATATCAGAATGCTGAAGCCGAGTATCAACGTGCGCGCCGGCTCGCCGAACAGGACGCGATCTCGCGCAGCGTGCTGGAAAGCCGCGAGTCGGACCGAGACGTGAAACTGGCCTTGTTGAGAACCGCGCGCAAGGCGCTTAGCGATACGGTGCTGCTTGCCCCGTTTGACGGTGTCATCTCACGCGTCGACGGGCGTCAGTTTCAGAACGTGCAGGCCAAAGAGGTTGTCGTTGTCATTCAGAGTCTCGAAGTTGAAGCGGTGATCAATGTGCCAAGCACGATCCTGGCGCGCAGCTCTCAGCTGGAACCGGAGAATGTGAGTGTGATCCTTGATGTCGCGCCGGGCCAGCCCATTCCGGCCGTGTTCAAAGAGTCGACACTGACCGCTGATGCAGCGACACAGACTTATGAGGTGGCTTTTACGTTTACCCCGCCCGAGGATATTACGATCCTGCCGGGCATGACGGGCACAGTCCAGACCTCGTTCAATGTGATCAGTCTGATCGATAGCGAGGCTGAGAGTGAACTTGGCGTGGCTGTGCCGCTGACCGCCATTTTGGCCGAGGGTGACGCGCAATATGTCTGGGTGGTTGATCCCGATACGATGGCACTGTCGAAGCGGCGTGTGGAAACGCGTATCGATGCGTCCACCGTGAGCTCGGTCTCGGCGATTTCGGGCCTTGAGGGCGGGGAGACCGTTGTTGCGGCCGGCGTCGCCTTTTTCCATGAAGGTATGATTGTTCGCCCTTGGGTTCCTGAGTGAGGCCGAGCCGATGAACATAGCCGTTCTCTCGATCAAGAACCCGCTCTTGTGCTGGATCGTCATTCTCATATCGCTCCTGGGTGGATATTACGCTTATGAGAACATGGCGCGGTTTGAGGATCCGGAATTCACGATCCGCACCGCGAAAGTGTTCACGACATATCCGGGCGCCAGCCCGCGCGAGGTGATGGACGAGGTTACCGAGCCGCTGGAATCGGCGTTGCAGCAACTTGCCGAGGTCGAGGAAGTCAGATCAACCTCCTCGGCCGGTCTGTCGGATATCAGCGTCGATATTCTCTACAGCGCCTCGCCGACAAAGAACGATCTGCAGACGATCTGGACGAAAATTCGGAACAAGATTGATGATGCGCAGGGCGATCTGCCGCCTGGCGCCGGCGTGTCGATCGTGAACGATGAGTTTGGCGACGTTTATGGTGTCTATTACCTGCTGACTGGCGATGGTTACACGATGCCGGAGCTGCACTCATATGCCAAATCGTTGCGCAAGGATCTGCTGCTGGTAGATGGTGTCGCGAAGATCAACATCATCGGTGACCGCGAAGAGGTGATCTATGTCGAGGTCTCATCCGAGCGCGCAGCCGCACTCGGTGTCTCGCTTCAATCGGCCTATGATACGCTGGCCCAGCAAAACACGGTAACCGCTTCGGGCGACGTGCTGCTTGACCGGGAACGGATCGAGATACACCCGACAGGAGAGATCACAACAATTGATGCGATCAAAAGTGTCATTGTTGGCGAAAGTGAAACGGGCGGCGGTGTCACACGTCTTGGCGCGATTGCAGATGTGACGCGCGGCTTTTCGGAGCCGATCGATCATTATGTGCGTATTGATGGACAGCCAGCGCTTGGCATTGGCATTGCCAATGTGTCGGGCGCGAACGTTGTGAAAATGGGCGATGCGATCAAGGCGCGGTTGCTGGAACTGGAAAGCCAGCGCCCGGTCGGCATGGTCCTTCACGAATATTACCATCAGGGGGATGTGGTCTCTGAATCGATCGCGTCCTTTGCGGAGAATGTCTTTGCCGCCCTCGCCATTGTGTTTTGTACGTTGCTTGTTTTCATGGGCTTCCGGTCAGGTTTGATCATGGGCGCGACGGTGCTGCTGACCATGGCCGCCACCTTGCTGATCATGTGGGTTGCCGGCATTCCAATGCACCGGATTTCGCTCGGCGCACTGATTATCTCGCTCGGCATGCTTGTCGATAATGGCGTTGTGATCACGGATGGCATTCTGGTTGGTGTCGAGAAGGGGCGAAAGCGCATAGATGTCGCCCGCGAAGTGGCCGCCAAGAATATGCGGCCTCTGCTGGGCGGCACGCTGGTTGGCATTATTGCCTTTGCCCCGATTGGGTTCGCCCCCGGCAGCACCGCGGAGTATACAGGCTCGCTGTTCTGGGTCGTCATGATTGCACTCGGCCTGAGCTGGGTGTTCGCTTTCACGCTGACGCCGCTATTCTGCTATTGGGCTTTCCCTGAACTGGCAGAAGGCGAGGCGGTCAAGGAAAAGCCCGAAGGCCGTTTCATGAAAGTCTACAAGGGTATCATTCGCCTGGTGCTGTCATTCAAGTGGATCTCGCTGGCGGCCGTTATCGGTGTCTTCAGCGTCTCCATGTGGGGTTTCCAGTTCATTCAGTCGGGTTTCTTCCCCGCCTCAACGACACCGCAAGTGGTCGTCGATTATTATCTGCCCGAAGGCACAGACATTGAACGAACGCGCGAAGACATGTTGCGCATGGAAGAACATATTCGCGGCCTGGAGGGCGTCGAACAGGTTCAAACGCTGGTTGGCGAAACCACCGCCCGTTACATGCTGGTTTACGAGACTGTCTCGGCCGATCCCTCATTCGGACAGATCATCGCCAAGACGGATGATTATCGCAGCAATGACCGTTTGGTGGCCGAGATACAGACCTATCTGGATGCCGAGTTCCCGGATGGTCAGGGCAAGGCGTGGAAGTTCCGGCTGGGCCCGGGCGGCGGGTCCAAGATTGAAGCGGCCTTTTCCGGGCCGGATCCAAAAGTGCTGCGCCAGCTTGCCAATGAAGCCAAGCGGATCATGGTCGAAGATGGAAAGGCCATCCTGGTCAAGGATGATTGGCGCCGGCCGGTGCCTGTGCTCGCGCCGGTCTATTCAGAAAACAAGGGTGAGCGCGTCGGGCTGACACGTAAAGATCTGGCAGAGGCGCTGGAGGAGAATTATTCAGGCTTCAACCGGGGCGTGTTCCGTGAAGGAGATGATCTGATACCGATTGTTTCGCGCTCGCCGGAAGATGAGCGGGTCGATCCCTGGAGCATTACATCCCTTCAGATTGTGAGCCCGACAACCGGCGGCTCGGTCCCGGTTGGACAGATTATCGATACGGTCCGCATGGAGTGGCGCGACGCGAAACTGCTGCGTACCGACCGGCTGTTGACGATTACCGCGCAGTGCGATCCGGCCCTTGGCGAGCTGGCCGATGATCTATTGGGCCGCATTCGGCCGCAAATTGAGGCGATCGAACTGCCCGACGGCTATTACCTTGAGTGGGAGGGTGAGTTCGGTGACTCGTCCGAGGCCCAGTCCAATCTGGCGACGACCATTCCGCTGGGGCTGCTTGCGATGATCCTTGTCGTGGTCGTGCTGTTCAATGCGCTGCGCCAGCCGCTGGTGATCTGGTCGATTGTGCCTTTGATGTTTATCGGTGTGGTGATCGGCCTGCTGCTGACCGAGACGCCGCTCGAATTTATGGGTATTCTGGGCCTTTTGTCTCTGTCCGGATTGCTGATCCAGAACTCGCTGGTTCTGGTCGATTCGATTGATGAGTTGATTGATGCGGGCGTGCCGCGCTTTGACGCGCTGATTGAATCGGCGGCCAGCCGTTTGCGGCCTGTGATGATGGGCGCGTTCACGACCGTGCTCGGCATCATTCCGCTTTATTTTGATGCCTTCTTTAAGTCGATGACAGTGGTGGTCGGGTTCGGACTGGCCTTTGCGACCCTGATTACGCTTCTTGTGACCCCATCCATCTATTGTATCATTTTTGGCATCTCGAAGGATGAGACCGCGCGCAATGCATCGCCAACCAATGAGGAAAGTGCAACATCATGATCAAGTTCACCCCCCTATTGGCCGCCATCATCCTCGCCGCAGGTGGATGCGCTTCGATAACCACACCTGAGACGGCCGGTGAAGCAGCCCGCGCGTCGCTGCCGGATGCGCCGACCCAATGGGCGAGCGCCGCTGAGCGTGTGGGGCAGGTTGAAGCCGGCTGGCTGGCGCAGCTCAATGATGATCTGCTGACGGCGCTGGTGCTTGAAGCCCAGGAGAATAATCGCGATCTGCAGGCAGCGGCGGCCAATGTTGATGCGTCCTGGGCGCTCGCCGGTCAGGCCCGGTCTGAACTGTCGCCGGATGTCAATCTGCAGCTTGGGGCGAGTGAAGGCGACAATCTGGACGGCGATCGCGGCGTGACAGACTATGATGCGAGCTTGCAGGCAAGCTGGGAACTGGATGTCTGGGGCCGCATTCGCGCGGGCAGCCAGGCGGCTGTGCTCGGCGCGCAATCGGCTGAGGCGGACTATATTTTCAGCCAGTATTCTCTCGCCGCCTCCGTGGCGCGCGCCTATTTCCTTGCGATCGAAGCCGGCCAGCAGGTCGATGTGGCGCAAAAGACATTTGACGCCCTGTCGGAAACCGATCGCATTGTGGGTGTTCAATTGGAGTTCGGCACCGCAACGGCAGAGGACAAGGCGCTGGCCCGATCTGATCTTGCATCAGCGCGCGCGACCCTGTCGGAAGCGGAAGGCTCACAGCGCAGCGCGCTGCGCGCGCTTGAAGTGCTGCTGGGCCGGTATCCGTCGGCCGGGATTGATCTTGGAACAGAACTGCCAAACGTGCCGCCCCTGCCGCCAGCGGGTGTGCCGTCAGAAATTCTTGAGCGCCGCCCGGATGTTGTTGCCGCTGAGCGAAGCGTGGCGGCGGCCTTTAACAGTCTTGATGAGGCCAAGGCGGCGCGGATGCCATCGGTTAGCCTGACCGGCAGCCTTGGCGGATCATCCTCGGACCTGTCTAATCTGCTGAACCCGACAAATGTGGCCTGGCAGGCGGCCAGCAGCCTGGTGGCGCCGCTGATTGATGGTGGTTTGCGTGAGGCGCAGGTCGATCAAGCCACCGCCGAGCAGGAACAGGCGATTGCCAGCTATGCCCAAACGGTCCTGGATGTGTTCCAGGAGATTGAAACCAGCCTCGATCAGAACGTTGTGCTCAAAGACCGTTCGGTCTCCCTGGAAGAGTCGGCGATTGAAGCCAACCGGGCGTTTGAGATTTCCAGCCTGCGTTATCAGGAGGGCGAGATTGAACTACTGGATGTCTTGAACATTCAGCAGCGTGTCTTCTCGGCTGATTCAGACTATGTCTCGATTGAGCGAGCGCGTCTCGATGAATGGGTGAACCTTAACCTGTCACTTGGCGGCGACTGGCAGTCAGACGAGACCGCGTCCTAGTCTTCGTCAAACCGGTAGAGCGACATGCCGCGGGCCCGCTCGTCAAAGCTGAGGGCCTTGTTGAGGGGCGCGTGTGCGCGCTGCAGGCAGTTTGGCCGCTCGCAAAGATAGCAATTGACGCCGATCGGGGTCGGCGATGGCTGTTCCAGATTGTATTTGTCAGCATAGGTCAGGCGCGGCGCGTAAGCGATGTCGCAGCCCAGACCAATGGCAAGTTTCTGTTCGGGGTTATCGTATGTTCCATCCGAACGGCTGACCATTTTCGCCATGGAAAAATAGGCCGTCTCGTCGGGCAATTGGACAATTTGCGTGTGGACCCGCCCAGGAAACTGGAAGCATTCATGAATGTTCCAAAGCGGGCAGGCGCCGCCAAATTTGGAGAAATGAAAGCGGCCTGCGCTCAAACGCTTGGAGACATTGCCGGCAATATCAATCCGAATGAAGAAGAAGGGAATGCCGCGCGCATCGGGTTTTTGAAGTGTGGTCAGGCGATGCGCGGTTTGCTCGTAGCTGGTGCCGAAGCGATGTGAGAGAAGCTGCACATCATAGCGGGTTTTTTCCGCTTCCTGCAGGAACCGATTGTAGGGCATCAGCAGGGCGGCGGCAAAATAGTTGGCAAGATTGGTGCGGCACAGGCCGTAAGCTTCTTTATTTGCAAAGTTCGCCGAGGCAGTGATCCGGTCAATCAGCGGCAATTGTTCGAGCATGCCGATCTGAAAGGCGAGCTGGAACCGCCGGCCCGACTGGCGAAGCAATTCCGACAGATTGATGCGCCGCGCGTGGCGATCATAGTAGCGCAGCATCTTGGGCATAATATCGACCGGCACGACGCGCACATTGACCTGATGTTTTTCTTTCAGGCGTTTTGTGATGACCGCAGGCTGCATCTCCTTGTCAAAGCCAAGCTCGATCGATAGCTCCTCGGCGACTTCGTCGATCTCTGGAAAATAGTTTCCATTCGCTTGGAAGAACTGGCGCACGCTCTCCACCGCTTCGGCAGATTGTTCGAGTAGCTCCACCTTGTCGCGGTCAGCTGTCAGCTCTTCGCCGCGGCGCGACAGATCGCGGTGTTTGTCGAACAGTTGCAGAAAGGCCTTTGCGGCATTGGGACTTGCCGCCACAAGCTCTTCAGCCTCGGCTTTCGAGACGGGTGTACCCTTGAACATCGGGGTGCGCAGCGCTTCGTGGACATCAGCGACGAGATGGGCATCGGACTCGCCAGACAGCGAGGAAATGTCGAAGTCGTAACGCTCGGCCAGCCGTAACAGCACCTTGGCGCTCATCGCGCGTTGATTGTTCTCCATCAGATTGAGATAGGAGGCTGAGATCCCGAGATCTTCGGCCATGCGCGTTTGGGTGAGGCCCAAAGTCTGGCGGAAACGGCGCAATCGCGGGCCCACAATCAGCTTTTTTGTATCTGTGCTCATTTTACAATATTTACATAATCGACGATAGAAAGTTTACGATTTTTACAATGAAACCCCAATTTATGCAATAGATTCTGGACTTTTGATCCATTTTGTAAAATTTGTCACACCACTACGACATGGAGGGTCAAAATGACGACAGAATCTGCGACACAAGATAAGCCTATTCCTCGCCACCGGGTGCTCGCGACGGTCAAAGGCGGTGTGCCCGCGGAGTTCGAGCAGGTCCTGACAGACCGTGCGCTTTTGTTCCTGGCCGATCTTGAGCGCCGGTTTGGACCGGTTCGCAAGACTTTACTGGAAGACCGCGTTCTGGCGCAAATTCGCTATGATGATGGCGAGCTGCCGGATTTCCGCGCCGAAACAGCCCATATCCGCAACTCTGTCTGGGAAGTGGCCGAGATTCCGGCGCCGCTGCAGGATCGCCGCGTTGAGATTACCGGCCCGGTTGATCGCAAGATGATGATCAACGCGCTGAACTCTGGCGCCAAAATGTTCATGGCTGACTTTGAGGATGCCTCATCGCCGACATTTGCGAACATGATGAGCGGCCAGGTCAATATGCAGGACTATGCCAAGAATGAGCTGTCCTTCACCGATGAGGCGCGCGGCAAGTCCTATACGCTGAATGATGAGATTGCCACGCTTCTGGTTCGCCCGCGTGGCTGGCATCTCGAAGAGCAGAATATCCTTGTCGATGGCAAGCCGATGTCTGCGAGCCTGGTCGATTTTGGTCTGCACATTTTCCACACCGGCAAGGCGCTGGCTGAAAGCGGCCGCGGCCCATTCTATTATCTGCCCAAGATGGAAAGCTATCTTGAGGCGCGCCTGTGGAACGATGTCTTCAATTTCTCCCAGGCGGTGCTCGGCATTCCGCATGGCACCATTAAAGGCACCGTTCTGATTGAAACATTGCCAGCCGCCTTCGAGATGGACGAAATCCTGTATGAGCTGAAGGACCATATGGCCGGCCTGAACTGTGGGCGCTGGGACTATATTTTCAGCTATATCAAGACGCTGAAGAACCATAAGCAATATGTTCTGCCGGACCGCGCAGAGGTCGGCATGGATCGGGCTTTTCTGAAGGCCTACAGCCTGCTGCTGATCCAGACGTGTCATCGCCGCCGGGCCCATGCCATGGGCGGTATGGCGGCGCAAATCCCGGTTAAGGGCGATGAAGCAGCCAATGCGGCCGCCTTTGACAAAGTGCGCGCCGACAAGAAGCGCGAGGTGGATCAGGGCCATGACGGCACCTGGGTGGCCCACCCTGATCTGGTACCTGTTGCGATGGAGGTCTTTGATGCTGCCATGCCGCAAAAGAACCAGGTTCTTGCGCAGCGCCAGGCGCCAAGCATTACGCGGGAATCGCTTCTTGCACCGCATTCGGGCAAGATCACCGAAGCAGGTATTCGCACTAATATCTCTGTCGGTATTCAGTACACAGCCGCCTGGCTGTGTGGCCGCGGCGCGGTGCCGATCCACAATCTGATGGAAGATGCGGCCACCGCCGAGATTTCGCGTTCGCAAATCTGGCAATGGATCCGCCATGGCGCTGAGGCCGAGCTTGAAGATGGCTCGACGGCCAAAGTGACCTCGGGGCTGTATCGCCAGCTGTTCGATGATGAAGTTGAAAAGCTGAAAGCCGAACTGGGATCAAATGCCTACATTTCCGGTCGCTTCCCGGAGGCGGCAAAACTCTTCACAGAAACGGCAACGTCAGCAGACTTGCCAGATTTCCTCACACTTCCAGCCTATGAAATATTGGAGTCTTAAGCATGACCTATTCAGAAACACTTGCGGAGCTGAAGAAGCGCTATCCCGACGGTGCCCCGGGCGGCATCAGCATAGACGATCTTGCCCAGCTGAAAACGCAAAACACCTACAGCACCCATCTTGATATCGCCAAGGCGATGGCGAAAGTGATGCGCGCTGACATGGCACGCTATGATGCCGATAGCAGCCAGTTTACCCAGTCTCTCGGTTGCTGGTCAGGCTTTCATGCCCAGCAAATGATGCGCGCCATCAAGCGCCAGAAAGGCACGCTGGACCGTTCATACGTCTACCTGTCCGGTTGGATGGTTGCCGGCCTGCGCAACAGCTTCGGCCACCTGCCAGACCAGTCCATGCACGAGAAAACAGCTGTGACAGAGCTGATCGAAGAGATTTACACATCGCTTCGCCAGGCCGACGAAGTTGATCTCAATGATCTGTTCGCCGAGCTGAAAACCACCAATGACCGCGATGCCGTGATTGCGAAGATTGATGGCTTTGAGTCTTATGTTCGCCCGATCATCGCTGACATTGATGCCGGCTTCGGCAACGTTCACGCGACATACCTGCTGGCCAAGCAGTTGATTAAAGCCGGTGCGTGCTGTCTGCAGATCGAAAACCAGGTGTCTGACGAGAAGCAGTGTGGCCACCAGGATGGCAAAGTGACGGTTCCGCGCGAAGACTTCATCGAGAAGCTGCGCGCCTGCCGTATGGCGTTTGAAGAACTTGGCGTTCATGATGGTGTCATCGTGGCGCGGACAGACAGCCTCGGTGCTGGTTTGACGCAAAAAGTTCCTGTGTCTACTGAGCCGGGTGACCACGCGGCTGAGTATATCAAATGGCTTGAGACCGAGCCGGTTTCCGGCGCGGCGGACGTTGATGACAACCAGGTTGTGATCAAGATTGGCGGCGAGCTGCGCAAGCCTGTGCGTCTGCCAAATGGCCTTTACAAGTTCCGTGACGGCACTGGCGAGGACCGCGTTGTTGAAGACTGTATCACAAGCATCGTTGATGGCGGCGCCGATATGCTGTGGATTGAAACAGCGACACCAAATGTGGCCAACATTGCCGGCATGGTGAACCGGATCCGCAAAGTCGTTCCTGATGCGAAGCTGACCTACAACAACTCGCCAAGCTTCAACTGGACGCTGAACCTGCGCAAGCAGGTGCGTGAAGACTGGATCGAAGCAGGCAAGATCAAAGCGGACGCTTACCCAGCTGATGTCCAGCTGATGTCATCCAAGTATGACAGTGACGATCTGGGCGTTGAGGCGGACAACCGTCTGCGTGCGTTCCAGACAGATATCTCTCGTGAAGCGGGCGTGTTCCACAATCTGATCACGCTGCCGACCTTCCACCTCGATGCCAAGGGCATGAACGATCTGTCTGAAGGCTATTTCGGTGACGACAAGATGCTGGCTTATGTCGCCGGTATCCAGCGCGAAGAGATCCGCAGCGGCGTTTCAGCGGTGAAACACCAGCATGAAGTTGGCTCTGACCTTGGCGATACGTTCAAGGAAATGACGGGCGGCGACCGCGCGCTGAAAGCGGGCGGTGTGCATAACACCATGAACCAGTTTGAAGCGGTGAAGTAAGACCACAGCCGCTCAATTAAAACGGAACCGGGCCCGGGCCACTGTCTTTGAAAGACGGCGGCCCGGTCTTTCTATGTGGCCTAAGTCTCCGATTTTTTTGCAAAATGCGTCGATTTGGCCGGCTCGGTTAGTTGTCATCCTCGCTCGCCTGCTCCATCCTTGGGCGCAATTGCACTCGCACACGAAAGGATGCTGATCCGTGTCATATCTCCAAAAATCGATCATTCCCCTGGCTGGCGCGGCGGTGGCCGCACCTGCCGCACTTGCGCATGCCGGCCATAGCGCAGACCAGGGCCTTGGCCACTTGCTGACGAGCCTGCACCATTATGGCGCGACATGGATCGCGCTCGGCCTGGTTGCTGCGGGCGGCGGTGTTGTGGCTGTTCGTGCCCTTCGTGCCCGCGCCAAGCGCTAGTTCAGATTTATAAAGGATAGACCCGATGATTCATTCGATTTTGAGCACCGCTGACAAGCTCGGCCTGGTTAAATCTGCGAGCGCCCACTGTGACATTCCCTGCGGCATCTACGATACAGGGCCGGCCTTGATCGCGGCTGTATCGGTTGTCCGGATGATGGACATTCTCAATGAGGCCCAGTCCAAGCCGGACGGCGCTGGCAAAGCGAACCTGATTGCCCGCAATGTCGCGACCAAGGAAGAAGAGGCTGAGAAGGTCAAGCATGAGATCCGCGTGATCTGGGGCGACTATTTCAAGGCGCCGCTGATCGAGCAGCACCCCAACATCCACGCGCTGACCCACGCCATCATGCAGAAGGCCAGCGCTTGTAAGCAGGATGTGCACCGCGAAGATGGCCTGGCGCTGGTTGAACTCGTCAATGAGTTTGCCGAGATTTTCTGGAAGACAAAGGGCAAGGACACCGTTCGCAAGGACTGCCCTTACGCGCCGAATCTGCCGGTGGTTTATCCGGTTCTGTAAACCGGCCTGATGCTGGGCTGGCGTTTTATCCGGGTCTCAGGCCAAAGCATGTCTCCGCTTCTGGAAGATGGAGACTATGCCCTGATGCGGCGGATATCGCGCCGGTCCACGATCAAGGTGGGCGATATCGTGTTGATCGCACACCCCAAATTTGGCGACATCATTAAACGTATCGGCGTCGTTACTGCAGATGGCTATGTGGCTGAAGGCATCGCGGCGCAGTCTGTGTCAGCTGCAGAGATTGGCACGGTTGGGCGAGATGACGTTCTGGCGAAACTTGTCTGGCGTGTCTCGCCGCGCGGCGTCAGGCGCGTGCCGGTGTGAGCCGTCGGCGAGGCCTGCAATAGCTGATTGCGTTTTAGGTCTCGGTCAGCAGCGCGGCCAGCAACTCGGCCCATTCCAGCACGCTCTCGCCGACGCCTTCTTGTTCCAGATAGGACACAAAGGCGGGGATGAGTTCCTGGGTGCTGTTGCACTGGCCGGCGGCCTCTTGCAGGGCCGGCCAGGCATCCTTCTGAAAGTCCACAGCGAGCGCTTCAAACTCTTCTATCATGGTTGGCACCTGCAAGAGCAGCATCGGGCCCGCATCGTTTTCCAGACTGCTGGCAAATTCGCGCAGCCGATTAACCGAGCTGCGATTGGCGATGCCGAAATTCAGGAGGACTTTCTCGGTCTTCCATTGAACCCATTCTGGCGTGCAGGGTTCAGGCTCTGTCTGACAGCCAGCCAATAGCGCGGACATAAGAATGCCGGTCAGGGCGTGCTTGATCATGGTCATCTCCAATCTTGGCGGGCCGTGCGACGGCATCTCGCCTGCCCCCGTGATTCGCCCAGTCTGGGCCTAAACGAAATCAAATGTGTTAATTTCGTTTTCGCTTGTGACCTGAATGGTCTGCCCGATCGGGCTTTCATCGCCCTGCAGACGTTTCAGCGCGGTGGCACTGGCGCGCGCGGCAAAGCGCTGTCCGCCATCCGTGCGGGCGAGGACCACGCCAAAGTCGGTACCATCGCGCCCGCGCGCGACGGTATGGGTCTCGATTGTGCCGCCGGCCGGTTCGAGCGCGATATCGTTTATCTGGTCGGGTTTGCGCGCTGTCTCCACTGGCGCAAATGCGGGCGGGCGGTTTCTTGACCAGATGCCTATGGCGGCCTTTGTCATCGCGCCGCCATTCGCCAGGATGAGGCCTGTCCGCGCCGGTCCGGATCGCAAACGCATGGCCAGACTGGCTATGGCATGCAGGCTGTAATTATTCCCCGGCCCGCCGAAGAAAGGCAGTCCGCCCGTTACCGTGAGCGCGCGCTCGTCCGTGCTCGCATCAAGACCAAGCGCCTCGCCTGCGGCAAAAACCGCGCATGGGAAGCAGGAGTAAAGATCAAACAGATCAATCTCATCAGCGGTGATGTCCGCCTGCGCGAGAGCGGCAGCGGCGGCGGTCTGCATCGCCCAGGAGCGATCAAGGTGCGGGCGCTGGATGAGAAATGTGTCGCTCGCTTCGCCCGCGCCCGTCAGATAGAGGCGGTTTGAGCCCGGCACGCCCAACTCATCGGCCTTGCGCTGCGACATCATCACGATGGCCGCGCCCTGATTCACATTGTCCTGCGCCACGTGCCATTTCAGATAGGGGTCTGCGAGGGGAAAGTTCTGCGCACTCGGTGTGGCCAGGAATGGCGCGTCAAAAGCCTGGCGAAAAGCAGAATAGGGATTTGAACGCGCAATCTCTGCAAAGCGTGCAAACAGGGCCGACATGGTTGTGCGCCGCGCGGTGCGATCCTCACCCTTGGCCGCTGCCATCGCGTTTTCGATCAAGGCGTAGATGATATGGGCCGGCACCAGACCATGCTTGATCTCTGGCCGGATCAGCATCGCTTCGCCAAGGCCGCGATCGTCAAAAGGCAAGTCGGCGCTGTCCTCCCAGTCAAGCGTGATACCGGCTTTGGTGGCTGATTTGGCGGCCCGAATGGCCTCAGCGCCGGCAATCATGGCCATATCCGTCTCGCCAGCATGGATCCGCGCCGCCAATTCGTTGGCCAGTGCTTGCGGGGCCTGGCCGCCGAATGCGCTGTAAATGGCGGAAGATGGCGCGGCCCCAAGGTCGCGCGCCAGTGTGCCGGGCAGGTTTGAATTCACGCCATGTTCGTGGCCATAGCCCGGGACAAACGGGGTGAATGTCGGGATCACGGCGAGCGTATCAATGTCGCGCGCCTGAAGGCCGGCATCGCTGAGCGCCCGCGCGCTCGCCTGCCGCGCCAGGGACACTGCGGACGGGGCGTCCTGCATGGGATCGCCGGCTTGCCAGTGGCTGGTGATTTGTCCGGCGCCGACCAGAACCGGCAAGTCGCCTGCGGCCATGTCGCCCTCCATCGTGTTGGGTTCACGCGATCACTGGCGGCCCCGCCCGTTTGGAGCCATCTTGGTCTAGTCGACGAGGGTGGCCTCGGTCTTGGCGTTCACTTCATCGCGCGACACACCGTCTGCGAGCTCCACCAGTTTCAGACCGCCGGGCACGACGTCAAAGACGCCGAGATCGGTAATTATGCGGTCGATGCAATTTTGCCCCGTTAGCGGCAGCGTACAGGCTTTCAGCAGCTTGCTTTCGCCCTTGCGATTGGTGTGGTCCATGGTGACGATGCAACGCTTGACCCCGGCGACGAGATCCATTGCGCCGCCCATGCCCTTGACCATTTTCCCGGGGATCATCCAGTTGGCAAGATCGCCATTTTCGGCCACTTCCATTGCGCCGAGGATCGACAGATCAATATGGCCGCCGCGGATCATGGCAAAGCTTTCGGCACTGTCGAAAAAACTGGAGCGGGGCAGGGTGGTAATGGTCTGCTTGCCGGCATTGATCAGGTCGGGATCTTCATCGCCCTCGAACGGAAACGGCCCCATGCCCAGCATGCCATTCTCAGATTGCAGGGTAATGTCGACGCCATCGGGAATGTGATTGGCGACCATTGTTGGAATGCCGATGCCCAGATTCACATAGAACCCGTCATGGATCTCCTGTGCCGCCCGCGCGGCCATGTCGTCTCGGCTCCAAGCCATTACATATGCTCCCGCTGACGTGTGGTGCGTTGTTCAATGCGCTTTTCATGTGTGCCGGTAATGATCCGCTGCACGAAAACGCCCGGCGTGTGGATATAGTCCGGGTCGAGGTCGCCAGTTGGCACAATCTGCTCTACCTCGCCAATTGTGGCCCGGCCGCCCATCGCCATGAGCGGGTTAAAGTTACGCGCTGTTTTATTGTAGATCAGGTTGCCTTCATGGTCGCCTTTTTCAGCCTTCACGATGGCAAGATCGGCCACCAGACCGGTTTCGAGAATATAGGTCTCGCCATTGAACTCCTTGTGCTCCTTGCCTTCGGCGATCACGGTGCCGACGCCGGTTTTGGTGTAAAAACCGGGAATGCCCGCGCCGCCTGCTCGGCAACGTTCGGCCAGTGTGCCCTGCGGGTTGAATTCAAGCTCAAGCTCGCCGTTGAGATATTGCCGCTCAAACTCTTTATTCTCGCCGACATAAGACGAGATCATTTTCTTGATCTGTTTGTTTTCAAGCAGAATGCCGAGGCCGAAGCCATCAACGCCCGCATTGTTTGAGATCACGGTGAGGTCCTTGACCCCAAGCTCTCGCAATGCGGCAATACACACTTCGGGAATACCGCAAAGCCCAAAGCCACCGGACATAATGGTCATGCCGTCAAACGTCAGACCTTCAAGTGCGGCGGCTGCATCATCATAAATCTTACCCATGGGCGTGCATTACGCCGCGGAAGCTGGGCTGACAACAGACCGATTGAACTTTTTTGCGATGCGGCGAAGCTGTCGCTAAGTCCGCCCGAGCACGGTATCGCCGACAAAGGGATTTTCGGCGCGTTCCTGGCCAAACGTACTCATCGGTCCATGGCCAGGGACAAAGCGCATGGCCGGTCCGAGCGGCCAGAGCTTTGTGGTAATGCTGTCCAGCAGCTGCTGGTGATTGCCTTTGGGAAAGTCGGTCCGTCCTATCGAGCCGCGGAACAGAACATCGCCAACAAAGGCAAGCTGGCCCGCCTCATGATAGATCACGACATGGCCGGGCGTGTGGCCCGGACAATGGGTCACTTTGAATGTCTCGCCGGCCAGCGTCAGCGTGTCGCCATCTTCCAGATAGCGATCAGGCTGAACATTCCTGCCATCCGGGATGCCATACATCTGGCCTTGTGTTTCGATCTCGTCGAGCAGCCACTGATCGTCTTTATGTGGGCCGATAATCGGGCAGCCGGTGCGCTCTTTCACGGCGGTCGCCGCGCCGGCATGATCGAGGTGGCCATGGGTCAGCCAGACGGCCACGATGGTTACGCCGAACTGCTCGGCCGTGGCCATCAGACGGTCAATCTCACCACCCGGATCAACAAATACGCCTTCCATGGTCTCCGTCGACCAGATCAGGCTTGTATTCTGTTGCAGGGGCGTGACCGGAACGATCCGGATGTCGAGTTTTGGCTGGGCGGGGCTTTGATCTGTCATGGCGGCTATATGGCGTCTTTTCCGATCCGGGAAAAGCTCAATCGCAGCGTCGCGATATTGTTGAGCACGACACCTGCGGTGAACAGGTAGAGACCGGCGCGCGCCTCAAACCCGATATAGATTGAGATTTGCGAGAGCCCGACCAGGATCGCGGCGAGAAACACGTCCAGCATTGACCATTTGCCGAGAATGTTCAGCAGGAATGTGAGCCGCGCGCTGGGCTGTGCGCCCTGGCGGAAAATGATCGCAGCGGTGAGCGTTTTGGCGATCGGGAACACGCCGGAAAAGATGATGACAACGAGACCGAGAAAGCCAAGGCCGGACTCAAACAGAGTCTGAACAATGCCAAACAGATTATATTCATTGCCGCCAAAACCGAACGTGTTCGGCTTCCATATTGAGGGCTGGGTAATGCCCATGACAATCAGTGCGGCCGAGACATAAAGCGCCATTTCTGACAGCACATCATAGATTGATGCGACATAGGCCTGCGGCGGGGTATCTGTGTCTTTGGCGGCGTCCATAGCGCGAGTGTTGCCGCGCAGGGTCTCAGCGGTCAACGGGTTTCCTGCCGCGTCGGAGCAGTCTAAGACAGTGACATCAGGAGAGGGAGGCGCCTATGCGCGGCGGCGGACGGTTCAGTATTATCATTTTCGCGCTGATCGGGCTGGCGATTTACTACTTCTCCAATCAGGAGGTGAATCCGTTCACCGGCGAGCGCGAATTCAACACGGTTTCGATCGAGAAGGCGACGCAGCTTGGCGCGCAGTCCTATGCCCAAATGCTACAGCAGGAAGGCGGCAACGTTGTCTGCAGCCGGGCTGCGGGCACATGTTCTGCGGCCGGACGCGAGTTGGTTGCCACTGTGCGGGAAATTGGCGAACGCCTGCGGATCGCGGCCATCGATTATGAGCGGGAATTGCTGGAGGCGGGCTGGTCGTTTGAACCTGTGTCCCACAAGTTCGACTGGACGTTCAATGTGATCGATTCTGAACAGCCCAATGCCTTCTGCCTGCCCGGCGGATATGTGGCCATCTATACCGGTATTCTGGACGTGACAGGCAATTCGGACGGACAGGTGACGCTGGCTGATATTAAAGATGTCGACAAGCTGGCCGTGGTGATGGGCCATGAGATCGGCCATGCGATGGCTCATCATGGCGCCAAGCGGATGAGCAACACACAGCTGGCGCAATTTGGCTCCATGGCTGTAGCGGTGGGGCTGGGCGATATGAGCGTCAGCCAACAGAATATGGTGCGCCAGGCCTTTGGCATGGCTGCTCAAGGCGGTCTGATGGCATTTTCACGCGATCATGAAACGCAAGCCGACAAGATCGGTCTCGAGCTGCTGGTGCGCGCGTGTTACGACCCGCGCGAGGCGCCTGAACTGTGGGAAAGGATGGGCCAGCTTGGCGGGGGGCAGCGGCCGCCCGAATGGATGAGTACCCATCCAGCCTCCGAGACACGCGCAGCGAACTTTCGCGAATGGATGCCCGCGGCTGTTGCGATGTATAAGGCGCGCTGCGAGCAGCTGAACTAGCCGTTATTGCAGCACGTCCTGCCAGTCCGCGTTCTTTTCTATCTGCGCCTTGGCAAAGGGGCAAAGCGGGATGATTTTGAACCCTTCCTTGCGCGCATCCTTGACCGCTTCAAACACCAGCGCCTTGCCGACGCCCATGCCGCCAAGTTCCCTCGGCACGCCGGTATGATCGATAATGATGCGGGTTTCGCCAGCGCGTGAATAGGTCATCTCGGCTTCGTGTCCGTTGACAATGGTGACATAGCGCCCGCCGGTTGGGCCGTCTTCGCGCGTGATCTGAATGTCTGTCATCGACTGCTCCTCGTATCTGGCCGGATTGGACAATAGATGCGCGCGGCGCCACCTCAGTTAAACTCATATGGCGCGATAACAGTTATGAGCAAATTGACGGGGCTTTACTGGCCGCGTTATGGCCGGGCGATGACCCGATTGCCGCCAAAGCCGGACCTCAACTGGAACGTGGATGGAACGCCCGTCGCGCTTGGCCATGATGACATTTATTTCAGCCGCGATGACGGGCTAGCCGAGGCGCAGGTTGTCTTCCTGGCGGGGACTGGATTGCCGGAACGTTGGCAGGGCCGGGCGCACTTTACAATGGCCGAGCTGGGCTTTGGCACGGGGCTGAACTTTCTTGCGCTCTGGCAGCTTTGGGCGGGGCAGGCGAAGCGAGATGGCTGGTTGCATTTTGTCAGCTTTGAAGGCTTTCCGCTGGATCGCAGCGATGCAGAAAAGGCGCTTGGTGCCTGGCCAGAGCTTGGCAAATGGTCGGATAAGCTGCTGAGCAAGTGGCCGGCGCGGGCCAAGGGCGTGCGCCAGGTTGTCTGGCCGGACGATCAGATCAGCCTGACACTGCATATAGGCGATATTGCCGAGACCCTGCCGCAGGCCGTGTTTCAGGCCGACGGGTGGTTTCTGGACGGGTTCAGCCCGGCCAAGAACGCCGCCATGTGGGATGACGCGCTCTGGCCGCTTATCGCTGCGCGGTCCCGTCCGGGCGCGCAGCTTGGCACGTTTACGGTGGCCGGCGCTGTGCGCCGCGGCCTTGAGGCGGCCGGGTTCGAGGTTGACAAAAAGCCCGGCCATGGCCGCAAACGCGAGCGCCTCGAGGCGGTCCTTGCCGGTGTGCCGAACGGTGCACCGCGCGCCAGGTCTCAGCGCATTGCAATCATTGGCGCCGGGATTGGCGGCGCGGCGATCGGCTATCGCCTCGCCATGGCAGGGCTTCAGCCTATCCTGTTTGATGCGGCCTCCGGCCCGGCAGAGGGGACAAGCGGCAACCCGCTGGCGCTTGTCATGCCGCGGCTCGATGCTGGCGACAGTGTTGATGCGCGGCTGATGGTTGATGGGTATCTTTCGGCACTTGCCTTTTATAATGGGTTGGCGGGCGTCGACGGGACCGAGATCGTCCATCACCCGAAAGATGACACCGAAGCAAGGCGGTTTGCCAATATGCTGGCCGATCCACCGCTGGGGCTTGAACATCTCGAGGCGCTGGCCGGCGGGGTCCTGCATAAACAGGCCGCGCTGTTGCGCCCGCCTGTCCTGCTCGCCCAATTGCTGTCCGGTCTTGATATGCGCTGGGGCCAGATGGCTGCGTTTGATCTCGCTCGCCGAACGGTCAATGGCGAGGCGTTTGACGCCATTATCCTTGCAAGCGGCCATAGCCTTGGCGACGCGTTGCCCTGGCTCAAGATGGTGGGCCGGGCCGGGCAGGTGGAGAGTTTTGAGACCCCGGTCTCGGCGCCGGCCTCAGCGATCGCCAGCGGTCACTACGCACTGGCGAGCGGTCGGACACGGCTTTGGGGCGCGAGTTTCGAACCGGCAGATGCAGGCGATAGTGCGCCAAGCCAGACGGCACGGCAGGCCAATGACGAGGCTTTGGCCGGTCTTGCGCCCTATTGGCTGGGTGAGGCCCGGCGCGCGGAGGTTCGATCCCGCCGCGGCATTCGCGCAACCACCGCTGACCGTTTGCCCATGATTGGGGCGCTGCCAGACTTTGAAGCGGCCCGCGAGGTGTATTCGGGGCTGCGGACGGGTCAAAAGGTTGAGGCGGATATGCCTGTTCTTGAAGGTGTTTACATTGCCGGTGGTTTCGGGTCGCGCGGGTTCACCTTTGCGCCCTATGCGGCCGGGATACTGACATCTCTTTTGACCGGGTGTCCGATGCCGGCGCGGGC
The DNA here is from genome assembly GCA_039026135.1 of Pseudomonadota bacterium. Classification (GTDB taxonomy): domain Bacteria; phylum Pseudomonadota; class Alphaproteobacteria; order Caulobacterales; family Hyphomonadaceae; genus Henriciella. The sequence goes on from JBCCMX010000010.1 coordinate 21,047, forward strand.
TGAAGCCCTGTCTGCGATCTCACCGGCGCGGCAAATTTTGAGGGACCTCAAACGCGGGCGCATTTAGCCGTTCAGGACAATGACGCTCGCATTGCGGCCATAGTCCGGCTCACCGCGATGATTTCGGCGGCGATTGGAAAAATAGACCTCGTCCATGGCGCAGGTATCATGGCCGAGATTGTCGACCGCACCGACCCCTTCACTGAGCAAGCCCGCCTGAACAAAGCCGGTCAGGTCAAACTGGTAGCGGTCGCCCTGTCCGGGCATAAAGAAGCGGTCATGTTCGCGGCTCTGGGCGTTGAAGCGGTCTCGGAATTCGGGGCCGACTTCATAGCTGTCTTGCTGGATCGCTGGCCCAATGGCGGCGGCGATATTAGACCGGGTTGCGCCAATCGCTTCCATCGCATCCAGCGTGGCGGCGCAAATGCCTTTGAGGGCGCCATTCCAGCCGGCATGCGCGGCGCCAATGACGCGGGCTTCGTGATCGGCAAACAGAACGGGCACGCAATCTGCGGTGAGGATGCAAAGGCCAATGCCCGGCATGGCCGTGACCATCCCGTCGGCTTGTGGCCGGTCATTGGCGACCTCGCTGACTGTCAAGGCCTCAGCGCCATGCACTTGATGACAGGACATCATATCGTCGGCGCCCACGGCGTTGCGGATGAGTTTGCGATTGGCCACGATGGCGCGCGAGCTGTCGCCTGACCCCAAACCTGCATTCAGACTTTCATAAATGCCGGTCGATGTGCCGCCGCGCCGCCCGAAAAAGCCGTGCGATATCCCTGAAAGGGTTGAGAGGTGAGGCGTCGTTTCAAATGGTGGCATGTTTATAGTCCCGCTGGAGCAGGAAGATCGGGGCTAGATATGCACAAGACGTTAAAGCGGTGCCCCATCTGTGCGGGATCCACAAGCCTGGCCACCCCATCATAGAGCGATTTGGCCTTATCTGGATGAGATTTAATCAAACGATCAAGGCGTTCCTGTGCGCCGAGACGCATCAGGAAATCGCCTTGTGGCTGTGGTCCATGCACGTGAAGGCCTGCTGCCTCGGCGAGTTTTTTTAGACGTAAGAAGTCGACATCTGCGGTCAAATCGCTGAGGCCGGGAGCGGCCAGCGGATGGACCTGCTCACCATTCTGATAGGCGCGCAGCGTGTCGCCCGGCGCTGTCTCGGCGGGTCCATAATCGATAAACAAGGCGCGAAAGCGGCCATCCCGCTCAAGGCGCAGTTTCAGCGTATCAACCAGCACATCCAGACCGGGTTGGATTTCCAGCGTTGAAACATCCTCACCGGCCACGGGCGAGGGGGCCGCATCGGCGGCGAGCCCGAAGCTGAGCGCGCCGGCGGCGTCTAGGCCGACCACCCGTTCATGCCAATGGCCGCCGGTTCTGGCGAACTGGCGAACCGGCAGGCAGTCGAGGAACTCATTGGCGAGAATGAGCGTGGGGCCGTTATCGATATGTGTGAGCTGGTCGGCGAAGACCGGGTTGAATGCGCTCATCGTGTCCGACAGATGGGTGCGCAGCAGCGGGCTTGCCTCGACAAAGTGTAGTTTGAGGGCGGCGTGAAAGCCGGGGACCTTTTGCGCGGCGCGCAGGCCGTCGCCCATCAATGTGCCGCGTCCCGGGCCAAGCTCGACCAGGTTAAAGCGTGGCGGTGAGCCCAGCGCCTGCCATTCATGGGCGGCCCACAGGCCGATCAATTCGCCAAACACCTGACTGGTTTCCGGCGCGGTGATGAAATCGCGCCCAAGCCCCGGACGCCGGGCATAGTAGCCATCTTGCGGGTCATGCAGGCAGACATCCATAAACGCGCTGACGGGCATTGGCCCGCTGGCGCGGATCATGGCTGTCAGTCGATCTTTCAGGCTGCTCACGCGGTGGCTGCTACCGGCGGCTGTTTCAATGCGCGCCAGACGAGATAGGCCCCGCCAATCCACATCGGGGCAGAGAGGATCTGACCCATTGTGAGCCAGTCCGGCAGGCCGGCGACGAAGGCATCAGGCTCTCTGAACTGTTCGGCAATCGTGCGCCCGATCCCATACATGATCAGGAACAGACCGGCGACCAGTCCAGGCCGCGTCAGCGCCTTGAAGCGCCAGACCAGAATGGACAGAATAAGGGCCGGGATCGCACCTTCCAGAACCGCCTCATAGAGCTGGCTTGGATAGCGCGGCATTTCCAGACCGGTATAGACCCATTGACCGGCGTCCCAGTCATAGGCGGCGGGCGTGCCGCCGGCATAGCCTTCGGGAAAGACCATGCCCCAGGAGCTGTCAGTATGGCGGCCGAACAGTTCGGCATTCAGGAAATTGGCGACGCGCACAAAGAAAATGCCGAAACCAGACACGACACCGGCAATATCGCCAATCTTCAAGAGCGGGACATTGCGCTGGCGCGCGACCAGCCAGACAGCAAGGCACACCCCGATCAAGCCGCCATGGAAGCTCATCCCGCCTTCCCAGATTCGCAGCAGGCTCGCCGGATCGGCCATCGTGCGGTCCCACTGATAGGGGAGTTGGTAGAAAAGGATGTATCCAAACCGGCCGCCAAGGATCACACCCAGTGTGGCGTAGAAGAGCAGATCGTCGATATCGTCCTTATTGGCTGGGCTTGGCGCGCCCCAGAGGGGTGGCCGGTTGACCAGGACAAGCGCGTAGCGCCAGGCCACCAGCAGTCCGGCAATATAGCCCAGCGCATACCAGCGCAGCGGAAAGGTGCCGAGACCGAGGAAGCCAAGGTCGATTTCAACCAGCGCGGGCGAAAATTCCGGGAAGCTCATCGCGGCATTTTGAGCGGCGATCTGGATGAGGCTGGCGAGCATTTCCATGCGGCGGTCTTTCCTATGGGGAATTGGCTTCCCATCTGTTAGGTCACGAATGACACAATATCACGACGCGCGAAGGAGTAGCGCCATGGCCCGAACAAATCCACTCTTAGATGACCTTGCCGGGCTGATGACCGGTGCGATGGGGGCCGCGCGGTCGGTGGGCGAAGAAGTTCAGACCGCGACACAGTCGCGCGTGCGGGCGATGATTGCTGACATGGACCTGGCGGGCCGCGACGAGGTCGAAGCGCTGAAAGCCATTGCCGTTTCGGCCCTGGAGCAGGTTGAAGCGCTTGAAAAACGCGTCGCTGAGCTTGAATCCAGATAATTGCGAGACACCCGGCGCGCACGTCGTGGAGGCAAATTCAGAATTAATGCGGGTTAACCAAAGACCGGGCTTGCAGCCCGCCGCAACGCTGTCTAGCGTCGCGTTACTGGCCGAACGCCATGTCTTGATTCGAAGGGGGGTCTAATGAGCCTGACCGTAGAAACCATCCAAACTGAAGACGCTGATCCTATGGAGCTTGTTGAAAGCTGCCTTGCCGTTGCCGGCTGGGATTTTCAGCGCGATGATGAGGACAATACGCTGCAGTGCATTGCCGCCTCACGCTGGGGCGATATGGGCGGTATGTTCGCCGCCCGTGCAGAGCCGCCAGCCCTGCATTTCTCGATCACACTGGATGTCAAACCGACCGAGGCGCGCCGGGCACAGATTGCCGAACTGGTGATGATGGCCAATGAGCGCCTGTGGCTTGGCCACTTCGACTACTGGGTCGATGAAGGGATCATTATTTTCCGCCATGCCCTGCCGCTTCTGGAGCGTATGGAGCCCGATAGTGGAGAGGTTCGCGCCGTTCTGGCCGCGGGCCTGGATGCGGTGAACATGTTTGTTCCGGCTTTCAATTTTGTCATCTGGGCCGGCAAATCGCCGCAGGAAGCGCTGGAAGCGGCGCTGTTTGAAACGGCGGGCGAGGCTTAACCGACACGGCGATCGCGCCTGAGATTACAGGCCTTACGCAGCCAGCCGGGCGATATGCACGGCTGCAACACTGCTGCACGCTTGTCTGATGCCATAAGGCTGCCATGTTTGAGCGATCCATGCGGGCGCAGAAAGGCCCGCGCTTGGCTTTGATTTGGCGATCGGGCATGAGGAACAATATGGAACTTGAGAAAACAGATCGAATTGTCTTGATCGGTGCCGGCCGTATGGGCTCGGCGCTGGCAGGCGGCTGGATCAAGGCGGGTTTCGGCGGGCAAATTCAGGTGATCGATCCCAAAGTCTCGCCGCTGGTTCAAGGCTGGGCTGATGCCGGAAAAGTCTCGCTGAATGAGGCGGTTCTGGCGGCAAAACTCGTCGTTGTTGCCGTGAAACCGCAGTTTTTTGGCGGTCTCGCGCCGCAAATTGCCGAACGCATTGGCCCCCAAACGCAGGTTCTCTCGATCATGGCAGGTATTCCGCTTGCTGCGCTTAAAGCCGCACTCGGCACGGAGAATGTCGCCCGCGCCATGCCCAATACGTCGGGCCTGATCGGCAAGGGTGTGACCATTCTGTCGCTGCCCGAAACGGCCTCGCCAAGCGTGGTGCGTGATCTGCGCGCGCTGCTTGAGCCGCTCGGCGCTGTCGAGGGGCCGATTTCCGAGGATTTACTGCCGGCCGCAACAGCGGTTTCCGGCAGTGGGCCAGCTTATGGTTTCCTGCTGACAGAGGTGATGGCGAAGGCCGGGGCGGCCAATGGGCTCGACCCGGATATGGCCATGCGCCTGGCGCGTCTGACGGTTGAAGGGGCCGGCGCGCTGATGCAGGCCTCGCGAGAGGACGCGGCGACCCTGCGCAAGAATGTGACCTCGCCCGGCGGGGTGACCCAGGCCGCGCTGGACGTTTTGATGGCTGAGGATGCAATCGCGCCGCTGTTTGAAAAGGCGGTCGCTGCTGCGATCGCACGCGATCATGCCCTGGCTGAGGAGAGCCAATGAGCCGCGCGGGTAACATTATCGACAAGGGCCTCGCGGCGGCCCTGAAGCTGGCAGAGCTGACGCCGTGGGATGAGCTGACACTGCATGCGATTGTTGCCGAGGCTAAACTGAATCTGGCTGATTTTCATGGGGTTGCTGATAAAGCCGACCTGTCGGCTGGCGTGGAAGGCTATTTTGACAAAGCGATGAGCGCCGGCCCGCTTGACACAGATGAGAGCGCGCGCACGCGGCTGTTTGATGTGCTGATGATGCGGTTCGAGGCCATGGAAGATGCGCGCGATGGGGTCATGTCCTACTTTCGCTGGCGTGACCGGACGCTGCCGGGCCTGCAGATACGCGTGCGTGGCCGCCTGGAGACGGCGCGCTGGGCGCTCGCCTGCGCCGGCCTTGATGCGCAGGACGGGGTCTCGCGCGCGGCAATGATTGCCGGTCTGAGCTGGGCAATCTTGCAGGCAGAGCGGGCCTGGCGTCAGGAGACATCGCCCGATCTGACGCGAACCATGGCCGCGCTTGATGGCGAGCTGGTTAAAATGGAAGAACGCGCGGCCACCCTGCGGCGCCGGGCACAGCGGCGCAAAGATGGCTCGGACGAGGATTAGTCAGAGCTGCAATTCGTCGAGAATGTCGCTCATATGCGCGCCGGGCAACCCGGCCGCCTTCATCATCGCGAAATCCTGGGCAATGATCACGCCCCAGGCGGCTTTGTCATCGCCAATCGGCTCGCCGAGATAGGCTTTATAGGTAAAGCGCGCTTCGTCGACATTGCCCTGTAGTAGCAGGGCGTGGGCGACATTGGTCCAGATCCAGAGCTGTGTTGCATCCAGCGCCAAGCCATCAAGCGCGGTCTCGAGCGATTCTTCATACTCGTAGGCAAAGAGGGAAAACCAGGCATGGTTGCCGAACTCGGCGGCGCGCTCGGCGTCCGGCATGCCAAGCTCGGAGGCGGCGTCGACATAGGCCATCCGCTGGCGACTGCGCTGATAGGCGTCGGCATATTGGCCAGCGCGAAAATCGGCCTCAGGCGAGCGGCTGAAATCGTCAAGAAAAACCTGCCAGCCGGCCGCGCCGGCATAGCGTTCGGCTCGCCGCTCGAAAGCATCTGACTTGTGTGCCGGGACCGAGCGATCAAGCCGCCGCAGGGCGGCGCGCGCCCGCAGGACAATGACAAAGTCAGCATCGTTTCGCACCGGTGATGTCGCTGCGCGCCGATACCAATCGGCCGCTTTTGATTTGCTGCGGTCGAAATAGGCATCGCCATGGTCAAACCGCTCGGCCACGTGGAACTTCTGGGCGGCATCTCCAAGCTCACCGCGATCCAGAATATGCTGGCGATAGACCGCAGCATGGTCATCATCAAGGATCAGGGGTGCAGCGACAGCCGACGCAGCAAATGCCAGAAAACTCAAGCAGATGGCAATGATTTTCATGGCGCTATCCCTGTGACTCAGGCGCCAGCCTAGCACAGCGTGGGGGCAGGTCTATTGGGTCTGCTGCCATGGGAAAGACGTCAAACGCGGCGGCGCGCCTAAATCTCCTGATTGTAGGCACCGATTTCCGGGTATTTGGCGAGGCGCGGTTTTACCTCTTCGCGGAAGAGGGCAACCATGTCCTCTTCTGACTGCATGCTTTCCACCACAACGGCAAATTCCGGCTTGTTCGAGGAGGCCCGCGCCAGCACCCATGAGCCATCCTCCAGCGTGACGCGCGCGCCATTGACGGTGTTTACATCAACCACTTTGCGGCCAAGGATTTCGGTACCGATCAGGCTCTGATATTCAGCCACAACTTTCTCGACCACTTCATATTTGACCTCATCAGCGCAATAGGGCGACATGGTGAGAGATGTGAAGGCGGTGCCAAGCTCGCCTTTCAGATCGGACATGGACTTGCCGGGATTGCGATCCAGCATTTCCAGGACCGCCTTTGCTGCCACCAGGCCGCAATCATAGCCAAGACCAATTGGCTGGCGGAAGAAGAAATGGCCTGATTTTTCAAACCCCGCGAGCGCGTCAAGATCAGTTGTGCGGCGCTTGATATAGGAATGGCCGGTCTTGTAATAATCGACGGTCGAACCGTTCTCCTGAAGGACGGGATCAGTCTTGTAGAGACCGGTGGATTTGACGTCGACGACGAATTTTGCGCCTGGATATTCCCTGGACAGGTCGCGGGCCAGCATCAGCCCGATCTTGTCCGCGAAGATTTCATCGCCGGTATTGTCGACCACGCCGCAGCGGTCGCCATCGCCGTCAAAGCCAAGGGCGACATCGGCGCCATACTCTTTCACCGCTTCTGCCATGGCATGCAGCATGGCGGCATCTTCGGGGTTCGGATTGTATTTCGGGAACGTATTGTCGAGCTCGCAATCCATCTCGATGACCTCAACGCCCATGGCGCGCAGGGCGTCCGGCGCAAAGGCACCTGCCGTGCCATTGCCACACGCGGCAATGACCTTGAGGGGCCGCTTGATGGATACCCCCTCGGCGACACTGGCAATATATTTCTCGCGCTGGCCGTCGACGCGGTAATGCCCGCCGTCGGCGCGCGGCTGGAAATCTCCGCCAAGGACGATGTCTTTCAGGCGGCCCATTTCGTCGGGCCCGAATGTCAGTGGGCGATTGGCTCCCATTTTGACGCCCGTCCATCCATTCTCATTGTGGCTGGCTGTGACCATGGCGCAGCACGCCGCATCCAAATCAAACTGGCTCCAGTAGACCATGGGAGAGAGGGCAAGGCCGATATCAAGCACCTCACAGCCGCCCTGGACGAGCCCGAGGATCAAGGCATTCTTGATCGGCTGGCTGATGGAGCGAAAATCATGGCCGGTCACGACTTTTGGCTCGACGCCAAGTTCATGGAACAGTGTCGCCATGCCAAGGCCGAGGGCCTGAACACCTGTCAGGTTCAGCTCCGGCGGTTTTTCATGGCCAATCCCGTTAAACCACCAGCGCGCGTCATATTCACGAAATCCGGTTGGTTTGACCAATGGCAGAATTTCAAATTCCAGCGTGTTTGAAGCGATGTCGGCGCGGGGTGTGGGGATCATTTTCGATGTCCTGAGGCCAGTGCTGTGGTCTGTGGCGGTTCGAACAGAACTGCGTGCAATTAGCAAGCCAGGTGTCGCTAAATTGCGACAGATCGGCCGGTCGAGCCCGTTTGCGTGAACAAAACGTTATTTTTAGTTGCCTATAGTATAAACAATACTAAATCACGCTTTTCAGGCTGGGACGACCTTTGCCTGGCTAAGGAAAGGAGTAGAAAGATGAACAAATTCAAGATGCTCGCTGCGGCGGTGGCATCGGCCGCCATATGCGGCGTGGCAAGCGCTGAGCACTTATATGTCGGCGGATCATTCGGGATCACACAGCAGAGCGATTCGGACAATTCTGGCCAAACAGGAGCATTCACCACCGGAAACCTGGGCGATGGCAGCACACTGGATGTCGCTGCGGGTACGCCCTATAACTGGTCGACCGAGTTCGACAATGGCACCAATATTTCAGCGGAATTCGGCAAGCGCTATGCCAGCGGCCTGCGCGCAGGTATCGAGCTGTCATTCAGCGAGGCTGATGTCGACACCCATACCGGCGTGACGCTTGGTGGGATCGATTTGACCAATGTTGATGCGGCGGCCGTTCTTGGCCTCGGCGATACGACCGGTCTGCTGATTGGCGATGTCGTCGCGAACGGCCAGGGCGATATCAGCCAGACAGCGATCTATGC
>JBCCMX010000011.1:0-27053 GCA_039026135.1 Pseudomonadota bacterium
CAACCATGTTCAGCTTCGGCCTTGAATATCATGGGCGCTGCCGGCACGTCTGTCTACGCGCTGGACGACCTGAAAAAACGCGGCGCCCGCCTTGGCGGGGCGACCGTCCAGACAGCGTTCAACACATGGCAGGATCAGTCTGGCCGATCCCTCAACGAGATCAGCCCGACTCTCGCCTTCTCAATCGGCTGACGCTCAAAACAAACCCCGCCGACTGGACTTGGCTTGGCGATCCTGTCAGAACCCGCGCGAGTCAACTTTTGCTCCGGGGCTGATGCTATGAAATTCTTCGTTGATACTGCTGATGTCGAGGCGATTCGCGCCTTGGATGAAACCGGCCTGATGGACGGTGTGACGACGAATCCCTCCCTGATCAAGAAATCGGGCCGCGACTTTACCGACGTCATCAAGGAGATTTGCAGCTTCGTTTCCGGTCCGGTCAGCGCCGAGGTGGTTGCCACCGACACAGACGGCATGCTGCGCGAGGGCCGCGCGCTTGCCAAGATTGCCAGCAATGTGGTGGTCAAACTGCCCCTCACCATGGACGGATTGAAAGCCTGTAAAACCTTTGCCGGTGAGGGCATCATGACCAATGTCACACTGTGTTTCTCGGCCAATCAGGGCCTGCTCGCGGCCAAGGCCGGCGCGACTTATATCTCGCCTTTTATTGGCCGGCTGGATGATATTCACATGGACGGCATGTCGCTGATCGAGGAATTGCGCATCATCTACGACAATTACGGGTTCGAAACCGAAATTCTCGCCGCCTCGATCCGCTCGCCGCTACACGTGAAAGACTGCGCCATTGCCGGCGCTGACGTGGTCACCGCGCCGCCTGCGGTGCTGACCGGCCTCGTCAACCATCCGCTGACAGACAAGGGCCTGGCGGCTTTTCTCGCGGATGCCAAGGCAGCCGGAATCTCCGTTTAACCTTCTCGCGCCTCGCAGCGGCCGATTGCAGGGATAAGCTATGACAGACCTTCACGAACACGCCGCCCGCCTGGCACCCCTGGCGCTGAAAGACCTCGCCAAGTCCGCCCCGGCCCCGCGGCTCAGCGCGGCAGGCTGGACGGCCGATGTCTCGCGCCATTTTGTCGACGCGGCGACCCAGGACGCGCTGGTCGGCTATGGCCAGGATGCCGGGCTGGTCTCCTCGATTGCCCAGCTCTTTCGCGGCGAGATTGTCAATTATTCCGAGGATCGCCCGGCCCTGCACTGGGCGCTGCGCATGCCTGACGAGGATGCCAGCGACGAGATCAAACAGGTGCGCCAATCGGTCCAGACCGCGCTCGATTTCGCCGAGCAGTTGCGCACCAGCCGCAAACTTGGCACGGCTGCCCGCCCGTTCAAATCCATTCTTCACATTGGCATTGGCGGCTCGGATTTCGGCCCCCGCCTGATCCAGGACGCCTTCAGCCTCGAACGTGACCGCGATATTGAGGTGCGTTTCTGCGCCAATGTTGACCCGCAGGACTTTGACCGCGCCGTTGACGGGCTCAGCCCGCAAAACACGCTGGTCATCGGGGTGTCAAAATCCTTCGGCACCGAGGAAACGCTCTACAATCTCGACAAGGCCAAAACCTGGCTGCAAGGCGATATCGGCGAGGACTGGCCGCAGCATCTGGCCCTGATCACCGCCAATCGCCACCGCGCCGAAGCCTGGCTGGAAGAGCCGAGCAACCAGATCTTCGATATGCCACTCAGCGTTGGCGGGCGGTTCTCGCTCTGGTCAGCGGCCTCGCTTGTCTGCATGCTCTCGCTGGGGCCAGACCTGTTCCGCGCCTTCCTCGCCGGCGCCAATGAAATGGACCAGCATGTCCGCACCGCGCGCATGCATGACAATATGGCCGCGCGCCTGGCCTTGCTTGATTACTGGAACACGACGATACGCGGCAAACGCATGCGCGTGCTGCTCGCTTATGCCAACCGCCTGCGCTTCCTGCCGACTTATTTGCAGCAGCTGGAAATGGAATCGAACGGCAAGTCGACCTCCCCGCAAGGCGCCGCGCTCAACATCGATACGGCACCGGCCCTGTGGGGCGGCGAAGGGTCGATCGGCCAGCATTCCTATCACCAGTGGCTGCATCAGGGCACGCAGACCCCATCGGCGGAGTTCGTGCTTGCCCTTGATGATAGCTCAGAGCGGGATGGCACACGCTCGCTTGTCGCCCATGCGCTGGCCCAGGCCGAAGTGCTGGCCAATGGCCGCAGCCTGGAAGAGATCAAGCATGATGAGCCTGAATTGCCCGATTATGTCGCGCGCCAGAAAGTTCATCCGGGCGGGCGCCCCTCCACGCTTTTGGTCACCCAGCAATTTGATGCCCACCGTCTCGGCGCGTTGATCGCCCTTTATGAACACCGCACCTATCTGGCCGGCATCCTGTGGGGGATTAACAGCTTTGACCAATGGGGCGTAGAGCGCGGCAAGGTGATGGCCGGCGCCATCAATGATGCCCTGACAGGTGCCACCGAAGTGTCTGATCCGGTTAGCGCCTATTGGATTGACCGCTTTGGCAAGCGGTTCCGCTAAACTGGTTTCGATCCGTCTCAAAACGGCCCAATAGGCGCTGGATGCAGCCGTCACCTTGAGAGCGGCCTCAACCCCTGTGACGTGTCAGCAAAGCTGCCGGATTCGCGCCACAATGCCGGGATTTTATGGCGAATCGCATCGCTAATGGGGAAATAGTGGCGAATCTTATGGCGAATTTTTGCCGATAACTCCCGCTTGTGTCCCTGGGAGACATCCCGCTCTATCCCCTATGGTTGCAGGCCATTCGGCGATTTTTCGGCGCCGTTTCCTGCGCCCGGTTCATCAATCATTTAGGCCTGACAAACTATGACAAGATGATCATGAACGCACCGCTCGCATTTTTGCCACGGTCAAGCCTATAATGGTGCCTATGTCGAATATTATCGAAGCCCCCGCCCAGAAGCCGAGCGAAACCGTCGCCCGGTTGGAAGCTGCCCGTCAGGCCGGCAGCGTCTTTGCCTGGATCGGGCTTGGTCTCGCGCTTGCCTGGTGGGGCGCGGCGACGGCTGGGGCGCTCAGTCTGTTTGGCTGGGAAACGATTTCGCAGGGCGGTCCCGCCATCATACTGGCCGGTGTTTTCGCCATTCTGGTGCCCGGCTTCATGCTGGTGCTCGCCGGGTTTCTGGCGCGCGAAAATGCGCGGGCCGGCGCTTCAAATGCGATCGTTCTTGAAGCGGCAAGCCAGCTCCTGACCCCGGCGGAAAAAACAAGCGCCGAAACCGTCAGCTTTGCGCGCGAAATGGCCAAGGCGAGCGATGATATTGACCGCTCCATGGGCCATGCCCTTTCGGCGATGAAGGCGATGGCCGGCGAGATCGGCGATGAGCGTCAGCGTTTGGAATCGGTGACGTATGCCAGCGCCGACAATGCCCGCGAGCTCGGTCAGCGCCTTGGCACAGAGCGCAGTGCGCTTGAACAGCTCGCCAAGGATCTGCGCGAACAGACCGATCTTCTGTCGGACGCTATCCCGCGTCAGGCCACAATGATGGTCGACTCCGCCAAAGCCGCCGCCACAGAGGTTGGCAGCGCCGAAGAGGCGCTCAAGTCGCGCCTTGAAGGTCTCGATCAAGTTGGTCGCACCCTAGCACAGAAAATTGCCGCCATGGATACATTGGCCGCCGAGGCCGGCGAACGCAACGAAACACTGCTCTTTGCCATTGCCCGCATGGAGGAAAAACTCGAACAGTCGCGCAAGACTGTTGAGACCGCCTCACGCGCTGGCGAGCTCGCGGCGGCTGCAGCAGGGACGACAGGCGACCGGCTGATGGATGCGGTTCGCGCCGCGCTTGATGGTGCCCGCGAGGCCAATGCTGAGATCCAGAACCGCTCGCTGGAGGCCTCTGAATCAGCTGCCAAATCGTTGGCTGACTTGAAAGAGGCCGGAGAGCAAGCTGCCGCTGCCATACGCGCGGCGGGCATGGCGGCGCGCGCTGAGCTTGAAACAGCCGAGCTGCAGACCGAGCAGGCGACCAAGGCCATGCGTCACCACACCCGCACGGCGCCGAAGACACAGACAAATGGCGCCGATCACGCGCTCGCAGCAGCACCTGAGATCAAACCCTCCGCGCGCAGCCAGTCACCCGCGACATCGGCTGTCTCACCCTCACAGGCCATGGAAGAAGATCTGTTTGACCTTAACGCCGATCGCATGGCGCAGGCCATGCTGGCCGAAGCGCGGTCTGAACGCGCTAGCGCGCCGCGAAATGGGGCGGATGAAGAGCCAATGATGCTGAAGCGCGGCATCGACGATGATGTGTTTGATCGTCCGACCGCCTATCCGGTGGCCAAATCCGGCCGCAATGGCGACAACAGCCTGAGCGAGATTATCGCGGATATGGAAAGCGACGATCAGCCGAAACTCTCGCGTGAGGATACGGCCGACACATTGATCGAAAGACTGTCGGATTCCGGCATCCGTCTGACCGATATCTTCCGCCCGAAACACAAGAAGAAGATCGCGCTGATGGCGCGCAAGGGCGACAAACAGCGCCGCTCGGCAACTGGCCACGCGGCAGGCCGGCAGGTCGAGCGTCTTCGCCAGCGCCTGCGCGGCGATGCAGCTTTGATGGGCCTCGCGCGGGACTTCCTCGCGCTGGAAGAGACCGATGCGCTCAATGCGCTCGAAAACACACACACCTCCAACAAGAATGCGAGCGCGCGCCTGGCCACCTATTTGCTGGTGGATGCCGCGCTCGATTAATGCTCGGCGAGCGATGGCCTGTCAGGCCTGCGCGCTTGTGATCTCTTTTCAATAAATGACGCCTGTGTCATGAACGGGCATGTTCAATTCCATCGACCCGACCACGCTGGCGGCGCCAGCCTTTGTCCTCGCGGTGATCTGGGAATGGTGGGCGGTGAAAACCAGCCGCGCCAAAGGCCGCTACGAGACCGCGGACGCCATAACCAGCATGGCGATGGGGCTCGGCAATGTCATCGTCAACACGCTGACAGGGTTTGCCTCGCTCTGGCTGATGATGCTGGTCTGGCCCTACCGCGTGTTCGACATGCCGGTCACCTGGTGGAGCTTCCTGATCGTCTTTGTCGCGTACGACTTCATCTATTACTGGAAACATCGCTTTGCCCACCGGATGCGCTGGTTCTGGATGGAGCATGTCACCCATCATTCAAGCCGCCACTACAATCTGACAACGGCGCTGCGCCAACCCTGGTTCGGGCCCTTTACGGGCCTGATAGCGCTCGGCTGGCCACTGGTGCTTATCGGCTTTCATCCGACCTTTATCTTCTTTGCAGGCGGCCTTAATCTGATCTATCAGTTCTGGATCCATACCGAGGCGATTGACCGTATGCCCGGCTGGTTCGAAGCGATCTTCAACACGCCCAGCCATCACCGCGTGCACCATGCCACCAATCCGCGTTATCTCGACGCCAATTATGCCGGCGTGTTCATCACATGGGACAAGATGTTCGGCTCCTTTGTACCCGAAATCGACAGTGACAAACCCGACTATGGCACCGTCAAACCGCTGAAAAGCTATAATCCGATTGTCGTGGCATATCATGAGTTTGCCGCCCTGCTATCGGATTGCGCGGCAGATGGCCTGCGCCCGCTCACCTGGGTCAGGCGCGCGATCAATGCGCCCGGCTGGCGCCCCGATGGCCAGCACAATCGCACGCGTGAAATACAAGCGCGATGGAAAGCGCAAAACCAGGCCGGCGACCCTGCCCTAAAGTGAGCAATGGACACAGCCCATTCTGCCGATATTGTGCGCCAGCACAAAGGAATGAGGAGCGTTTAATGGCCAATCCAAAGAAAATCGCATTTGCCGATCTTGAATCAACTATCGGTCAGGAGATTGGCGTCTCCGACTGGCACATGATCGACCAGGACCGGGTCAATATGTTTGCCGAGGCCACCGGCGATCACCAGTGGATCCATGTCGATGTCGAGCGCGCCACCAAAGAGATCGGCTCCCCGATCGTACACGGCTATCTCACCTTGTCGCTGCTGCCCATGCTCGGGCCGGAAGTCATGCAGGTGACCGGCGTGACACGCGGCATCAATTATGGCGCAAACACCGTCCGCTTCACGAACATGGTCCCGGTCGGCTCGCGCCTGCGGATGCGCCAGACGGTCAAAGAGGTGAATGAAAAGGCCGGCGGCAAGCAGCTGATTTCAGAATGTGTGATCGAGATTGAAGGCCAGGAGCGCCCGGCTTGTGTGGCTGAATCCATCACTATTCTCTACGGCTAAAACACCTATATTGGGCGGGAACAGAGTATCGGAGCCCACTCATGATCCCGCCCAAACCCGCCGGCAATCTGACGCGCATTCAACGCACCGATAAGGAATGGCGCGAACGTCTAACGCCCGAACAGTATCAGGTCGGCGTCAAGGACGGCACAGAACGCGCCTTCTCGCCAGGCAACTTCAATGATGAAAAGCGCGACGGCACCTATCATTGCGTCGGTTGCGGCACACCGCTTTGGTCGTCAGAGCACAAGTTTGACAGCGGCACAGGCTGGCCAAGCTTCTACCAGCCCATTCGCGAGTCGGCGATTGAAACCAAGACGGATTTCAAGCTGATCTATCCGCGCACCGAGTGCCACTGCACCACGTGCGGCCTGCATATGGGACACGTCTTCAAGGACGGCCCGCCGCCAACCGGCCAGCGCTGGTGCATCAATGGCGTGGTCCTCGATTTCCGCGTCCCCGGCATCTGATCAGGCCGATGCAGATGAAAGACACGGTGACTGTGTCACCCTTCAAAACGGGCACGCCGCCGCGCGCAGCGCGCAAACCGATCGAGATCGAACAGCTCGGCATAAAGCGCACAGATGCCTATCACTGGCTGAAAGATCCTGACTGGCAGCGCGTGATGAAAGACCCCTCGCGCCTTCAGGCCGATATTCGCGCCTATCTGGAGGCGGAAAACGCTTACACAAAAACCCATCTCGAAGACCCGCTGGAGACGCTGCGCGCCAGCCTGTTCGAAGAGATGCGCGGGCGGATCAAGGAAGATGATTTTTCGCTGCCTCAGATTGACGGGCCGTATGCCTATTTCACGCGCTATCTGACGGGCAAGGAATATCCGATACTGGCGCGGTGCCCGGCTGACCAGGCCTACAAGGCTGCGCCAGATGAAGAGGTGTTGCTGGACGGCAACCAGCTGGCCGAGGGCAAGCCGTATTTCGCCTTCAACGATATTGTCCATTCGCCCGACCACACGATTCTCGCCTATGCGATTGATGATCAGGGCAGCGAGTTTTACACGATTTATTTCAAGGATCTGGCGAGCGGCGCCGTGCGCGAGGCCCGCATTGAAGGCACACATGGCGACTTTGTCTGGGGCGCCCATTCAGATCGCATCTTCTGGGTCGCACGCAATGAGACGGGCCGTCCTTGCGCAGTGTTCATGTATACGCTCAGCGACGGCGTTTCGACTGAAATCTATCGTGAAGACGATCCGAGTTTCTTTGTCAGTCTGGGCGAAAGCCAGTCGGGCGCATTCATCTTTATCGGCGCGGGCACCCACGTCATATCCGAATGGCGTTTCTTTGCTGCGGACGCGGTTTCACCGGCCCCGCAGCTTATTGCCGGGCGGGCGCTTGGGGTCGATTACACGCCCGAGCATTGGGGCGATCAGCTCGTCATTCTGACAAATGCAGATAGCGCCGTCGATTTCAAAATCGTCACCGCGCCGCTTTCCGATGCCGGCCCCGAAAACTGGACAGATCTCGTGCCTCACCAGGCCGGCACGCTCATTCTCGGCCTTGAAGCGGTCAAATCCTATCTGGTGCGCACCGAACGCAAGGATGGTTTGCCGCAGATTGTGGTGCGCGATCTCGGCGGAAATGAACACGTGATTGCCTTTGACGAAGCTGCTTACAATGTCTCGGCGGATGCAGGCTATCTGTTCGACACTGACACTATCCGGCTCAGCTATTCATCGCTGACCCGGCCAACGGAAATATATGATTATGATCTGACAGACCGCACGCGCGTCCTGCGCAAGACACAGACCATTCCATCAGGTCACGATCCGGGCCAATATATCACAGAGCGACGCATGGCGCCGGCGCGCGATGGTCAAACCATACCCGTGACACTGCTGCGCCACAAATCAACGCCGCTCGATGGGTCCGCCCCGGTCATGCTGTATGCCTATGGCGCCTATGGGATCACGATTGATGCCGGCTTTCACAGCCCATCTCTCTCGCTTGTTGATCGCGGCATGATCTATGCGATCGCGCATCCACGCGGGTCCATGGCCAAGGGCTATCAGTGGTATCTCGACGGCAAATTGTCGCTCAAGGAAAACACATTCAACGACTATGTCGATGCGGCGCGCGACCTGATCGCGCACAATTATACCCAGGCTGGCCGAATTGTCGGATCCGGCGGGTCGGCGGGCGGTCTGTTGATGGGCGCGGTCGCCAATCAGGCGCCTGATCTGTTTGCCGGCATTGTCGCCATGGTGCCCTTTGTCGATACGTTGAACACAATGTCCGACGACACGCTGCCGCTCACCCCGATCGAGTGGCCGGAATGGGGCAACCCGCTCAGCGATGCCGACGATTATCGCATCATTGCCGGGTATAGCCCGTACGATAATGTGGCCGATCGGGCCTACCCGCCCATGCTGATAACGGGCGGCATCAGTGATCCACGGGTCACGTATTGGGAGCCGGCCAAATGGATCGCCAAGCTGCGGGATGAGGCGCCCAGTTCGGGCCCGTATTTTCTCAAAACAAATATGGAGGCCGGGCATGGCGGCGCGTCGGGGCGTTTCGAAGCGTTAAAGGAACGAGCGCTGAACTATGCGTTTGCCTTGCGATGTGTCGGGCGGGACGAATAGTCGCGATCCACTGGCTTGTCGGCGCAAAGCTGAAATCTGTGCCTGTTTTGCCCCAAAAAAAACATAAGGACAGTATCCTTTCGCCGCCGATCAGAACTCTTTTAAAGTTCCTTTGATAGAGTAGTATCGAGAAAGAAAACGCCAGAAGGACGAGTGGACCTCCCATGCTGCATGCCTCAACACAGAAACTGATTGATCGCCTTGCCGAAATGACAGAGCGCGGGCGGCTCGGCTGGGGTCAGGAGGATGACCAGTCTGTCGTCTATATGACCGAGGGCTACAGCGTTTCGATTACAGCTGATCCCCATGAGCTGGTGATTTTCAGCAAGGAAGGCAAAGAGCTGGAACGGGCCAGCCATGCTGATCTGCTCGCCACACCAAGCGGCGCGGGCACTTATGGCGATATCCTGGCGACAATGTTCCAGCAGGCCAGCCGGATCGCGCGCGGCACCGAAGCGGCCATCAACTCGCTTCTGGCCGGCATTGAAACCGAAGAGCAGACCGAGGCCGAGGCGCCAGCACACACCGATTTGGACGCGCCGGATGACGCGGCCGCCTCGGCACTCGAAGACCCGATCAACGAGACCGAACCGGTCTTCGGCGCGCCGTCTGAAGATCAAATCGCGCCAGCGCCGGTGGATACAGCAGACGAGCTGTCAGAGCCACATGTGACCGAAGCGGTCGCGCGCATGGCCGATGAAGTCAATCAGACCGAACAGGCCGCCAGCCCGGCAGCTGAGACCGATGCCCCGGACACGCCTGATGCGCCAGAAAGCGTCGAGGCTGCCCCCGTCAAGGACGACCAGCCGACATTCAGCTATCTGCCCTTTGGCCTGGTCGCGGAGATGGAGCAAGCCGCCGCTTCCCCGGATCTGTCCCCCGTCGATACAGCGCCTGAGGCGACCGAGACACCCGACGAACCTGTCGCAGAGGCCGCGCAAACCGATGATGAGGTCGAGGCATCTGATGAGGCGGTGATCGAGGCTGTCAGCGCGCCTGAAACCATGGATCAGGACGAGGACGCCGCCAGCGACAGCGATGAAGGCCTTGAGGATGACGGCTTGTCGTCAGGAAACGTGGTTGATTTCGTTGCCACCTTCGCCCCGACAGAAACATTTGCGCCGGCCGCCCCTGAAGAGACCGGTGAGAATGACACCTCGGGCGAAGAGATCGAAAGCGAGGTGGATACCGACGCGCCCGCCGGGCCGGAGAGCCTAAGTCTCGGCAGCATTGGCGCGGGTTTCGGGCTGGGGGCCCTGGCGGCAACCAATGACACAGGCGATGATCTCGGTGTTTCTGATGCAAGCGCCGCAGAGCCAGCGGAAAAAATCATCATCGATGCGATTGATGATGTCCCGCCGCTGGAGCCCAAACAGGACACCGCGTTTCAACGCACCGCCGATCCCTTGCCGGACCTTGCCAGCCTGGACACCGGGTCATCGGCGCTAGACAGCGACGCTGAAGAAGCGACAGGCACCGAAGAGGGCGAGGACGACGAAGCGCTGAAACCGAAGACGCGCTTCAACCCCTGGAACTAGACCGCTTTACTCGGCGCTCACCGGTTTGGACTGCTGCCAGGTGCCGCCGCGCAGCATCACCCAGGACCGGCGCAGCGGCTGCATGGTCATCAGTCGGAAAACGGCCGGTGTGAAGTAAAGCGCCAGAAGCGCCGAGCCGGCTACCCCGCCCGCAATCGCTGTAGCCAGCGGCATCCAGAAGATATCGCCCGTCATGATAATCGGCACAAAGCCGCCCATTGTGGTCAGCGTTGTTGCAACGATGTGACGCGTGGCCGAGACGACAACCTCACGCTGGGCGATAATATCATCAGCTCGCGCCGCCGCATTATTGTCAAGCAGTGCCAGCACCACGATGGAGCCATTAATCGCAATGCCCAACAAGCCGAGCGCCCCGACAATCGCATTAAAGCCCAGCGGCAAGTTGAACATTGAGACACCACCAAAGGCGAGCCCTATCGCCATGACACCAATAGACATGATCAAGATGGCTTTGCGAAACGAGTTGAACACAAGCGCCACTGCACCCAACATGATAAGGCATAGCGGAACTGCCAGCGCCAGCAGGCCGTTTATGGCCGTCGACTGGGTTTCAGCTGTGCCGCTAATCAACAGCTCATAGCCAGGCGGCAACTCAAAATCAGAGTCGGCAAGCGCGGCCTGGAAGGCGTCAAACACAGGATCAGGCAGCGCATAGGGGTCCAGAAAAGCATAAATCTCGTTCACCCGGCGTCCCTGATAGCGAATGATCGAGGCCGTCTGCGGATCAAGCGTAATCTCGCCAAGCGCCGCCAATGGCGTGCCATCGCCCGGGCGATCATTGCCAATGGTCTTGCCGCGCAGATCAGACAAACCGCGACGACGATCATCCGACGCAATCACCAGGACAGGAACCTCTTCAATTCCCTCCAGGATCGTTCCGGCCGGGATGCCTTCAAGCTCGGAGCGAATATCATTGGCGAGCGCGGTTAAACGTTCGCCTGACAGTCCTGTCGCCGCCTCATCGGCCCTGATCGTGACAATCGGTGCGCCCAGCTCGAGCTTGGCCTGGGTGAAGGTCACGCCAGGGATTTCAGCCAGAATCTGCCGAGCCTGATTGCCAAGATCATTCAAGACGCTCAGATCATCGCCGCTAATAAAAAAGGCAACAGGCGCATCGACAGGCGGGCCTTGCTCAAACGGAACCGCGAGAATCTGCGCTTTAGGAAAATCTGCGCGTAGCCGTCTTTGAACCTCAGAAATCATCCCGCGCGCAGACACCGAGTCTTTCAGGCGTACAAATCCATTGGCATAGCCCGGCACACCGTCGGCGCCTGAAACCGAGTTATAATAGACCACAGGCCCCGGACCACCGACTGAAAAATAGACGCCTTCAACGTCTTCATACTCCAGAAGCATATCGGTGACTTGCTGGCTCGCCACGATCGCCTCATCGATTGTCGCCTGCGCAGACAAAGAAATTTCAAGCTGAAACTGGTCACGCTCGGTTGGTGGAAAGAACTGCGTCGGCAGGCCTGCCCCGAGGCGGAAGCCAATCAAGACCGGCACAATGCCGATCAGCAGCCCCAGCAGGGGAAAGCGAAGCACGCGTTCAACCGTCCAGCGATAGCCATCTGAAACAACAGACAGTGTAATACCGTCGCGCCACCATCTTTTGGGCGTATCGGGATCACGAGGGTGATCCATCCAACCGGCAATCGCAGGCATGATGGTGATGGCAACCACGAATGACGCACATACAGAGAAGATCACCGATACACCGAGCATGCCGATAAACTCACCGGTGGGGCCGGCAAGAAAGGCAATCGGTGCAAAGGCCAGCGCGGTGGTCAGCGTTGACGCGAAAAGCGGGCCAAACAGCTTACCGATCGAATGGTCAATCGCCTCAAGGATCGTGCGCCCGCCGGCGCGTTCTTGCTCATATTCATCAACGACCACAATCGCATTGTCGATCAACAGGCCGAGCGAGATCACCAACCCCGTGACCGACATCTGGTGCAGCGGGTACTGGAAGAATTGAAACAACATCAACACCAGCGCGATGGTCAACGGTAGCGCGAGGCCGACAACAAGGGCTGAACGCCACCCCATAATGAAGAACAGGACCACAAAAACGAGCAGAGAAGCCTGTGCCAGGCTCATAGCCAGCCCGTTCAATCGTGCATCTGTATAGACGCTTTGATCGAATAGTAGCTCGACGGCGATATCTTCGGGCACGGTCTGCGTAAAATCGTCGACGATGGCGCGGGCGTTTTCTGCCCAAAGGTCGACGCGCTGATTGGGTTGGATACTGGCCGTGACCATAATCGTGCGGCGGCCATTGCTCAGCGCGAGCACTCTGGGGGGGTCTTCGACCGCCTTGACAACCTCGGCCACATCGCCAACGCGAAGTGCCGAACCATCCGCGCGCTGCAGAAGTGGGACTGAGCGCACGCGTGCAATGCCATCAAAGGCGCCGCCAATCTCAATGCCGAGATCAACTTGACTGCCGCGCACGGTGCCAGCCGGCGTCTTGGCATCGGCGCCTGCAATCAAACCGGCCGCTTGCGCGAGAGACAGATCAGCTGCAGCCAGCGCGTTTGGATCCATAATTACCCGCACTTCCTCGCGCGGCAGGCCAAAGAACTCGGTCTCTTCGGTGGCGTTGAGGTTCTTCAGGCGGTCATCAAGGATTTGCGCAAGGCGCGTCATGACGGCCAATTGCGGCTCGCCCTGCCCAGTCCAGGTCAGGCCGACGATAATGGTATTGGCGCCAACATAATAGCGCCGGACAGCAGGTATCGAGGTCCCTTCCGGCAATTCCGTCTGGGCCAGGCTCACCTGCTGGCGCACCAGCGTCCAGGCATTGTCGACTTCGGTAGGCGTCAGTTCGTCAAGCAGGTCGATATCGATATTGGACACGTTGGCCCGCGACGATGATTTCAGGGTTTTGACTTCGGCCAGTTCGCGAAGACGCCGCTCAATCGGTTCCGTCACGGTCGCTTCGATCCGTTCAGCATCCGCGCCCGGCAAGGTTGTCAGAACCTGACCGTAGCGCTCGACCAGTGTCGGATCTTCCTGGCGACCAAGCGTCAGGATCGCAAAAAAGCCGCTGATAAAGGTAACGAGAACGAGAAGGATCGTCAGCCGCGGCAGGCGGTAAAAAAGCGTGATGCCAGGCATGCCTCTAGCCCTCGCCTTTGGTCGATGCGGTCGGGCCAAGTTCAAGCGGCGAAACAGTTTGCCCAGGCGTAATGCGCTGCAGACCATTCAGGATAACGACATCGCCATCGCGCACCGCGCCGCGCACAAAGGCGCGCTCGCCTGCCGAATAGACAATGTCGACGGCGCCGGGCTGGGCGATCCAGATACCGCCTGACTGGCGGGCAATATAGACCGACCACAGGCCGCGCTGCGACTCGGTCAATGCCGATACCGGCACCCAGAACCCGCGCTCATCGATGACCTGCGTCAAAGCGATCCGCGCGACTGCGCCGGCCGGCACCTTAACAGGGTCATCAATGTCAAACACAGTGGCCACGGTGCGTTGACTGGCGTCGATCACATCGGTCATCGCGCGCAGGGTCGCACTAACCGCAACATCCTCCACCGACAGGGAATAGACCTGTCCGAGCGTCAGACCCTTGGCAACTTTCGACGGCAGACCGATCCGCGCCTCAAGCACGCCGTCCTCGACGAGTTCCAGAACGGGCGTCCCGGGCGCCGTAATGGCACCTTCATCGACATATCTGGCGACAATCGTCCCGCTGAACGGCGCGCGAATATTGGCAAGATCGATCGCGACACGCAGCCCGTCACGGTTGGCTTTGGCCGCATCGATGCGCGCTGCGGCAGTATCGGCCTGCGCGGCAGCTTCATCGACGACCTGAGCGGACACATGGCCGCGTTCATTCAATGTCACCTGGCGCTCAAGCGTTGCCAAGGCGAGCGAATGGGAAGCTTCGGCCTCCTTGATGCCGGCCTCGGCAGATTTCAGCTGCGCATTCAGCGCCCGCGTATCAAGGGCGGCAAGCCTTTGTCCCGATTGGATCTTGTCGCCAACATCAACCAGCATGCGCTCAACCCGCCCGCCGGAAGAAAAGCCAAGCGCACTTGTTCGGCGCGCAGAAATCAGGCCAGAGAAACGCTCATCAATCTCGAACTTATCCTGCAATTGAACCATTTGCACCGACACCGATATCGGCAAAGGCGCTTCACTCGCGACAAGCGGCCCCTCGACCGAGCGCTGACGCAGCACAAACAGGGCAAGCAGTCCGACAATCACCGCCAGGATCAAAAAGAAGATAAGACCCTTGGCCGCCGTGGGCTGGTGCGTGTCGACTGTGCGCATGTCGCCATCAAGGCCCGCATTATGGTCTGTCATGGTCTACCTCCAGGCCGCGAATAATCAGGTCACAATAGAAGTCGATAAATTCATCGGGTGTCATTGTATCATCGTCCGGGCCGAATGCGGGAAACGTGGGCATATGTGCCAGCATCATTGAGAGGCCATGCATCGCGGCCCAGGCCGATTTCGCCGCCAGCGTCGCGTCCATGGATTGCGGGAAATGACCAAGGTCAACCCCCTCCTGCAACATGCCACTGAGAAACAGAAAGGCTTCGCCCTTCTTCGTCTCGGCAAACTCAGGCACACCCGGCGCCAGCGCATTGGGCAGCGCGTGACCAGCAAACGCCGCCGCATAGTGGTGGGGCTTATCAATCGCCGTGCGGATGTAGGTGGCAAAGCAGGCTCTGGCTCGGTCGATATAGCCGTCTTCGCCGTCGCCAGTCGCATGAATATGTTCGACAAGGCGTCCGAAAAAACTCTCCTTAAGCTCATCCAGAAGCTCTTCCTTGGAGCCGAAATATTTGTAGATCGCCGCCGGCGAGTAATTGATCGAATCGGCCAGGCGACGGATCGACAGGCCTTCTTCGCCTTCCTGCGAGAAGACCTCCTCTGCCGCCGAGACGATTGCCTCCCGGACCTGGAGGCGCCGACGCTCAGCCGGTGTCGTATGCAAATGATCATCCATACGGCGTCAAATAGGACATACGTTCAAAAAGTAAACACCGTTTACTTGATTAATTTGGTGAACTTGTCTGCAGCACTCGCTAAGGTACCGACATGAAAAGACAATTTCCTCTGCCGCCACGCACCGGCACCGCCATGCCCGCCACCCAGGCGAGCGAAACCGCAAGGACCTTCCTGGCGCTTCGCCGCTCAACCGGGAAAGCCAACCTGACTGAACCTGGTCCAAGCCAAGATGAAGTCAATGAACTGATCGACGTCGCGGCCCGCATTCCCGATCATCGACGGGTTGGGCCCTGGCGCTTCATCGTGTTTGAGGGCGATGCGCGCACCGCGTTTGGCGCCAATGCCGCTGACATCCAGCGCCGCGAGCAAGACGACGTAAAAGACGAAGAGATCGAGCTCACCAAAGCGCTGCTTATGCGCGCCCCAAGCGTTGTCGCCGTCATTTCCAGCCCCGATCACAGCCACAAAACCCCCGTCTGGGAGCAGGAATTGTCCGCCGGCGCGGTGTGTTACAATCTTCTGCTGGCCGCGAATGCAAGCGGCTGGGCCGGTTGCTGGCTGAGCGAGTGGATCAGTTATAGCCCCGGGATAGATGCCATGCTGGGCTTGAGCGCGCATGAACGTATCGCCGGTTTCATCTATCTCGGAACCGCGGCGCACGACCCGCAAGAGCGCCTGCGCCCTGATATTCCAGAGCGCATCGCGCGTTGGACACCAGATTAGACGAGATCGAAAAGAGCTTCGCTTTCATCCAGCATGGCCGCGCCGCTTTTGGTCACGCTCGGCACCGCCGCCGGAGCGCCAGCCAGGCTGGTCTCAGCATAAAAGCCCGCCAAACCAGACATCGCCGCGTTCATCTGATCATCTTCTGATCGCGCTGCCATTGCCCCGCGCACCAGAAAATGCCCACCAATCACGTCGCCAGCAAGCGCCAGGTAAGGCGTTGCCCCGGCCAGCGCCGCGTCACGCTGCGATGCCATGGCTGCCAGCATCCAGTCCGTTGTCTCTTTCAGCGCATCATTGGCCGCGCTCAGGCGTTCTGCCAGCTCGACCAATTTCGGATCATTGCTTTCGCGCGCATCACGCGCCGTCTGATCAATGTCCGCCATCATCGCCTGCATGGCCGCGCCATTGTCACCCGACAGTTTGCGGCCAACCAGATCGATGGCCTGAATACCATTTGTGCCTTCATAAATCGGCCCAATGCGGGAGTCGCGATAAAGCTGGGCGGCGAGCGTTTCATTCATGAAGCCCATGCCGCCATGCACCTGAACACCGACGCTGGCTGCATCAACGCCAATATCTGTTGACCAGGCCTTTGCAATCGGCGTCAGCAAGCCTTCGCGCGCGCGGGCTAACTCGCGCTCTTGCGGCGTTGGCGCCGTCTCCGCCAGGTCTGCAGCAACACCGCAAGCATAACAGATGGCGCGCGCTGCCATAGTCTTGGCCCGCATGGTGACCAGCATCCGGCGAATATCGGGATGATGAATGATTGGCGCTGAGCCTTCGACGCCTTTGGCTTTGCCCTGACGTCTGTCCTGCGCATAGACAAGCGCGTTCTGCCAGGCCGCTTCACCAATCGATACGCCTTCAAGACCAACGTTCAGGCGCGCTGAGTTCATCATGGTGAACATACAGGCAAGACCGCGATTTTCCTCGCCGATCAACCAACCGCTGGCCCCATCATATTCCATCACACAGGTTGGCGAGGCGTGAATACCGATTTTCTCTTCAAGCCCAATGCATTTCACGCCATTGCGCTCGCCAAGCGAGCCGTCTTCGTTCACTTGGTACTTCGGGACCAGGAACAATGAGATGCCGCGCGAACCGGGCGGCGCATCTGGCAAGCGTGCCAGGACCAGGTGGACGATATTGTCGGCAATATCGTGGTCGCCCCATGTGATATAAATTTTCTGGCCGGTGATCGCATACGCGCCGTCGCCGCGCGGCTCAGCTTTCGTTTTCAGCGTGCCAAGATCAGAGCCGGACTGCGGCTCTGTCAGGTTCATCGTGCCGGTCCACTCGCCCGACACAAGCTTCGGCAAATAGGTATTTTTCAGCTCGTCCGAGCCGTGTGCGAGCAGCGCTTCAACTGCGCCAAAGGATAGCATCGGGCAAAGACCAAAAGCCATATTGGCAGAGTGGAACATTTCCATGACGCCGAGCGCGAGACTTTTTGGCAGGCCCTGCCCGCCCCATTCTTCCGGCGCCGACAAACCCATCCAGCCACCTTCAGCAAAAGCCTTGTATGCAGCGGCGAACCCGGGCGCGGCCGTCACACCGCCAGCTTCCAGCTTCGCGCCGTGTTTGTCACCCTCGGGGTTGAGCGGCGCCAGGACATCACGCGCCAGCTTGCCGGCCTCTTCCAAAATTGGCTCAATCAGATCGGGATCGTAATTTTCAAATCCATTGGCCGATTCGAGCCGTTCGATCTTCGCCATACGAGTCAGCGCGAACGATATGTCTTTAAGGGGCGGCGAATAAGTCATGGAATTCGGATCCGGAATATCAATTATCGGTTAAATGTGGAACAGGCTCACTAGCCAGAGCCAAAACTCACGTTACGTTAAGCAAGTCACTTAACCACCGGAGTGTGTCATGAAAAATACGCTAATCGTCGCGGCCCTGGCAGCCGTCTCATTGCCGGCAATGGCAGAAATCAACCTCGAAGAAGCCGATGAAGCCGTTTATGAACTCGAAAAGACCCATGCCTTCCTGACCTGGACAGTTCGTCACAACGGTATTTCCGGATACACGGTCAATTTCACCGATTTTGATGCAGAGCTGGACTTTAAACCGGAAGATCCAACCGCATCGACAATCAGCGTGAGCATCAATCCGACCGCGCTTGAAACAAATTTCCCTGATCCAGAGCGTAAAGTCAGCTGGGAAGATGAACTCGCTAATGATGGCAAGTTCATGAATGCGACCGAGTTTTCGGAAATCACTTTTGTATCGACGTCCGCTGAATTGACTGGCGACTTCGTGGGCACTGTCACAGGTGACCTGACCTTTCTGGGGGTGACGAAGCCTGTCACACTGGATGTCAGCTTCAATGGCGTTGCAAACGCGCCCTGGTTCGGCAACCGCGACCTGCTGGGCTTTGACGCTTCAACCACGATCAAACGGTCAGACTTCGGCCAGACATCACTGGCAAATGTCATTTCGGACGAAGTGGTCATCGAGTTTTCCGGTGAATTCCTTCAAATCCAGTCCTCTCTGCCCGGCGGCCCTGGCCCACGGTAAAAGCGAAAAGCGAGACGCAGAATGAACACGTTTATGAAATACCCCGCCAGCCTGATTGCCATCGTATCGCTTGCCGCGTGTGGTGGCCCGTCCACCGAGAGCGATACGCCGATTGCCGCAGAGCCGGCACCGCCAGAGGCCGAAACCGTTGAGGTGGCCGCTGCTGCCCTGGGACCAATCGCAGATGTCACCAGCGGCGACTATACGCTCGACCTTGGTCATGCCTTCCTGACCTTTAAAGTCGGCCATAGTGGCGGCATTTCCAGCTACCGCGTGACGATGAACGATTACACCGCCAAGCTTGGATTCAATGCCGAAACGCCTGAACAGTCGTCGCTGTCAGTCACCATCAATCCGATGGGCGTTGAAACCAACTATACCGGTGACTTCAAGGCCAGCCACCCTGAAAGCGCTTTCGATTCCTGGAACGAGGATCTGTCTCGCGATACCAAGTGGCTGAACGCTGACGCGCATCCGGAAATCACATTCGAGGCGACCAGCATTGCGCGTACCAGCGAGAATGCCGGCACGGTCACAGGTGATCTTACCCTGCTCGGGATGACAAAGCCTGTGACCCTCGACGTGACCTATAATGGCCACGCCAATGTGCCCTGGTATGGCGAGCGCGACATTGTCGGCTTCGACGCGACCACAACGCTTATCCGTTCCGAATGGGGCATGGGCGCCTACATCCCCATGATCGGTGACCAGGTCGATATCGCCTTTTCCGGCGAGTTTGTTCAGGACGAATAGACCGAAATGACCGGCCAATCATCACGTTATACCTCGGTCGCGATTGCCCTTCACTGGGCGATCGCGATCGCGATCCTCTACATGATCTGGCTTGGCTGGAACATGGACGAGAATGAAGCGCGCTATCAACTGCACAAGTCGATCGGGATCACGATCCTGCTGCTGACGGTGGCCCGCATTATCTGGCGTGTCCTGAACCCGCCGCCGCCGCTACCTGATGATATGAACGCGCTGGAAAAAACCGCCAGCCATGCGGTCCATATCGGCTTCTATGCGTTGATGATTGCCATGCCGCTCTCGGGCTGGCTGTTTGTGTCGACCGCCTTTGAATTTGACGTGCCGACCGTGTTGTTCGGGATTGTCAGCTGGCCGGACATTCCCGGCCTTGGCTTTATGCAAAATGACCTGGCGCACGGCGCCATTGCGTTCATTCACTCCAAGCTCGCCTGGGTCACGCTGGGGCTGCTCGCCCTTCACGTTGCCGGCGCACTGAAACATGAATTCAGCGCCGAAGATGGGGTGTTGAAACGCATGATCCCCGGCCTGTTCGGCAGCACCGCCGCGCCGCAGGCCCCATCCACCGGCTTTGTCTCCGCTTTCGGTGCAGCTGGCGCGGTCTTCGTCCTGGTGGCCGGTGTCCCGGCGCTTGGGTCGGCCGTCTCGGGCACAGCAAATGTGTCGGCGAATGTCGAGGCTGAAAGCAACTGGACCATTGATTATGAGAACTCGTCGATCGCCTTTTCCGGCGTTCACGATGGCAATCCCTATAATGGCGATTTTTCCAGCTGGCAGGCCGCCATCTACTTTGATGAAAACGACCTGAGTAGCGCGCGCGCCGATGTCACTGTCGCCACCGGCACCGCTACGGCAAGCAAAAAGCTCTATACCGACAGCCTGAAGGCAAATGAATGGCTCTCAACAACCGAGTTTCCTACCGCATCGGTTATTGTCGATGGTATGGCGCCGAGCGAAACGGGCTATAGCGCAACGGCCACGCTGATACTGAAAGGCATCACGGTTGAGGCACCGTTTGACTTTACCCTCCAGATCGATGGCGACGCGGCCATCATGGACGGGACAGCGACCTTCTACCGCCAGCCGCTCGATCTCGGGCAAGCCTCCGATCCCGGGGCTGACTGGGTCTCGGAAGATGTGCTGGTCAGCGTTCATGTGGAGGCCTCGCGTAACCCCTAAGCGCATGCTAGAGCCCCGCCCATGCCTGCTCAAATCCTGAAGCCGACCGGCGAGGCCATTGCCCTGGCGTGTGACATTCTGCGGCAAGGCGGTCTTGTCGGTCTGCCCACCGAAACCGTTTATGGCCTGGCAGCTGATGCCAGCAATCCGGCCGCCATTGCACGGCTCTACGCTGCCAAGGGACGGCCCGCCTTCAACCCGCTGATTGCGCATGTCGAGAGCACCGACATGGCACGCCAGATTGGCGTGTTTCCGCGCCCGGCCCTGACCATGGCCCAGGCCTTCTGGCCCGGCCCTCTGACCATGGTTGTGCAGGCCATGGCCGACTGCCCCGTCTGCGACCTTGCCCGTGCCGGTCTGGAAACCGTGGCGCTGAGACAGCCGGCGCATCCGGCGGCGCGCCGTGTACTATCACAGTTCGGCGGCGCCATTGCTGCGCCATCAGCCAATCCTTCAGGACAAGTCAGCCCGACCAGCGCCGAACACGTCGCGGCTGATATGGCAGACGCTGTGGATCTTATTCTGGATGGCGGGCCCAGCATGGCGGGGATTGAATCGACCATTATTGATGCACGCTTTGATACACCAACTCTGCTGCGACCGGGCAGCATCGACACCGAACAGATTGAGGCTGTATGGCCTGGCCTCATCCACGCGGCAAGCGACCCGAAGGCGCCGCGCTCACCCGGTCAATCGCAGCGCCACTATGCGCCGACAAACCCGATCCGGCTCAATGTCACAGCGCCGCAAGGCGGTGAGAACTTTCTGGCATTCGGCGCCATGGACGGCACCGCCAACCTGTCTGCCGGCGCAGATCTTGTTGAGGCGGCCGCCAATCTGTTTCATATGCTACGCGCGCTCGATAAAATGGGCCAGCCAATCGCGGTTGCACCAATCCCCAATCATGGCGTCGGCGAAGCGATAAATGATCGCCTCAACCGCGCCGCTCAGATAGACTGACTTAAGACCATGTCACTGCCTCATGAATTCCTCAATGCCGTCAAAGACCTGCTTGGCCCGAAGGGGTGGAGTGAGGATGCACAACAGCGCGAAGAGGCGGCAACGCCCTGGCGGGGCGCCCATCGCGGGCACACACCGCTGATTGTCTATCCAGCCTCCACACAAGAGGCAGCAAGCCTCGTTAAACTGTGCGCGGCGCACCGCGTTGCGATCACGCCGCAAGGCGGCAATACGGGCCTGGTCGATGGCGGAACACCGCATGGGGAAGTCACGATCAATCTGCGCCGGATGACCGCTATTCGAAACGTCGACCCGATCAATAACTCGCTGACCATTGAGGCCGGCGCCAACCTGGTGGCTGCCCAACAGGCCGCCGAAGCGGCTGATCGTCTTTTCCCGCTCTCATTGGGATCGGAAGGAACAGCGTCCATTGGCGGGCTGATTTCAACCAATGCCGGCGGCGTTGCCGTCTTGCGCTATGGCATGATGCGCGACCTGATCCTTGGTTTGGAAGTGGTGCTTCCAAACGGGGAGGTCTGGAACGGGCTGTCGGGTCTGCGCAAGAACAATACAGGCTATGATCTTAAACACCTGTTTGCGGGCGCTGAGGGTACGCTTGGTCTGATTACCGCGGCCACCTTGAAGCTGTTTCCGTCCACCCTGCGCGCGACGGCCTGGATTTCCTGCGATACGCCAGGCGACATTGTCGCCTTGCTGGCCTTGGTGCGCCGCCATGTCGGCGACACAGTGACCAGCTTTGAGATGATCCCCGTCAACGCCATTGCAATGGTGGAGGCCGAGCAGGACGCCGCGCTTGACCCCTCTCCATCTGATTGGACATGGCGTGTCTTGTGTGAGGTTTCGCTGCCGCGCGAAGATATCGGACGCGACTTGCTTGAAACAGCGCTTGAGGCGGCGTTTCAGGCCGGTCTCGCAAAGGATGCCGTCATCGCCGAAAACCTGTCCCAAGCCGCTACATTCTGGCGCGTTCGCGAATCCATCCCGCTGTCAAAGCGCGCCTATGGCACCTCGATCAATCATGATGTCGCGGTGCCGGTGTCTCAAATTCCGGCTTTCCTTGTACAGACTGAAAAAGCGGTCACGGCGATTTCCCCAACAGCCGAAATTGTTGCGTTCGGGCATGTTGGGGATGGCAATCTTCACTATTCGGCGTGTGAACCGAAAGATGCCGACACGCCAAGGCTAGCACTGCATGAAAACGCAATCACGGCGGCTGTGCACGAAAGCGCAATGGCCTTTGGCGGGTCAATCAGCGCCGAGCATGGCGTGGGCCGGCTAAAACGCGACGAGCTTGCGAGCGTGCGCGGCGCGGCCACAACTGAGGTCATGCAAGCCATCAAGACGGCGCTTGATCCGCTTGGCATCATGAATCCTGGCCGCGTGGTACCGCCGCCGGCGAACTAGCCAGCCTGCGGCGTTTTTCTCCCATAGAGCAACAGCAAGGACACAAATGCGATACTGGTGCCCTGCGATGAAAACAGCTCGAGCATGATGGCAAAAAACCAGGGCGGAATGGATGGACTGTCCTGATCCAGCGCGCCCGCACCGCTGACCTCAAGAAGCGACTGGCGGGCATCGGCAATATTCGCTTCCAGACCATCCCGGCGTTTGGCAAGGCCGAGTTCATTCTGCGCGTCGCGATACGGTTTCTGGTGGGTGCGGCCGGCCTGTTCCACACCGGCCAGATACAATTCAAGCCCTTCTACGGTGCGGGTCTGGGTTGGAATGCCATCAAGCTGACGCGTCCAGTCGTCAATTTGCGCAACAATGACATTGTGGCGCTGTTTCAGCATCAATTGTTCTGTTGCGCGCGCGCCTTCGCTATTGGCCATAAACAGGGCGGTGCCTGCAATGCTGGTCCCGGCGCCCGCCAGAGCAAAGACCAATGCGCGGCCGGCCTCGCTGAACCGTTTTGCCGAAGCATGCCACCAGAAGAACGTGAACCCGCCGAACGAGCAGACCGATGCGATCAGACCGCTCCAGCCCCAGATCCGGCCCTGAACCGGGTCCGTCACGCTGTCGCTGAAAGCCTGATAGTTCGCAAAGCCCGACAGGCCCGCGGCTGCCAGGCCCGCCAGCAGGAAAACCAGCGCCAGCGCGCTCATAATGATGCGCTCGCCCCACTGGCCCTGGCGCTGCGCCTTCTCAGCGATCTTTGCTTGCCGGGCGCGTCTGGCGTTTTCTTCGGCGATTAGCAGGCCAAACCGATCCTCCTCGGCGCGCTCTGCATCTGTTTTTTGCTGGCGGTCTGGCCGGTCCGGTACTTCTTCGCGGTCTGGTTCGCCATGCGCTTGTCTGTCGAGACGATCAACATAGTCGACCAGCTTTGCATCGACGTGGCAGCTGGAACATTTCGCCCGATAGGTCGATTTGCTCAGCTTCATTGTGCCGGCTTCACCACAATAGGGGCAATCGACTGCCAGCTGGCCGCGAAAATCAAACGCGTCCGCCGCAATCCCGTGACGCGCCAGCCCCTGCCACAAGTCCTCGCCTGATTTTACCGCTTCATCCATGACCGCCCCGTGAATCATGTTCCTTTTATGTTCCAATCAGGCTCTGGTCAAGCGATCGATATATCCACTAATAAAACGGGCAAAGTTCTGCTGGACGGCGCGCAATGTCTGTGCCTAGTCGGCCATAAGCTCGAAAATTCGCATACCGGTACTTTCCCGAGCCCGGCAATCCTTTTAAGTCAAAGATATAAATCGGCCCTAATCAGGCGGATACATCGTGTTCGGAGACAGGTTGAATGATCCCAAGATCAAAAGCGATTCCCAAAAACTGGTCGACATTTAATTTTGCCAGCTTCTTTTCGGCATTTCTTTATCCAGTCCTTGGGGTCGGCCTCTTAATCACGATGATCGTGCTCGGTCTGTCACTTTCAGGCTTGACCCTTCGCTGGTATTATTTGCCGCTGGGCCTTGGCATCATTGCGGTCTCTATTTTCGTCTGCAATGCGGGGATTGGCCCGCTGCACCGGATCATCCAGCACCGCGCCGGCGAGCTGAAAGCCCCTGCCCAGGTCCTGACCATGATCAATTTGATGATCGCCATGCAGGGCAATGTGAAAGACTGGGTCAATTATCACAGTCAGCATCACCGGTTTTCGGACAAGCCGGGTGACCCGCACAATCCGTTTGAGTCCAAACGCTGGGCCTGGGTCGGCTGGATCATCTATCGAGATGCCAAAGACATGATGCGCCCGATGCCGCTATGGCTCAAGAAACAGCCCATTATCCGCTGGATGGACGGTTTCTACAATTCACTGTCCCTGGTTCTGCATCTCATCATTCCGGCCGCCATTTATCTGATTGTCTGGGCAGCCGGCGGCTCGCTGATCCTGACCGCCATCTGCCATGCCTGTTTCATTATTGGCCGCGCGATCCAGTTCCACGCGACCACTTATGGCATCAACGTCCTCGGCCACCTGAAAACACCGGTCTGGGCCGACCATGTCATTGGCCTGCTGACCGGTGGCGAGGCCTTCCATGACCATCACCATGATGAGCCGCAAAGCGCCCTGCACCGGCCGCGCAAAGGCCTCTGGAACCGGATTGTCGACTATAATGGCACGATGCTCCTCTTCTACGAAAAGCTCGGCTGGGTGAAGAACCTAAAGATCGCGCCACAATTCGCCTAGGCAACGACCGCAAATCCCGGGTCCGGGCTGCCATGGCGAAAATCGCATGGTGAGTGTTGCCGGCTTTGGGCCTGTGCTATGGTCCGGCAAAAAGTCTTGGAGAAACGCTATGGCCTACGATGCTGAGACGGGTTTCACCCGATTTGAGCCGCGCCTCATGTCGCCGGCGATCGGGGCAGAACTCGTCGGCGCTGATATAGAGAACTTTGATCAGACACTGATTAGTGAAGTCCGCGCCGCGCTGCTCAAATACCAGGTCGTCTTTTTCCGCGACCAACATCATTTGACGCGCCAGCAACATCTCGCCTTTGCCCGCGGTTTCGGCGATCTGGAAATCCACCCGGCCACGCCAAAAGACCAGCCCGACCCGGAAGTGTTGCGCATTGCGCATGGGCCAAACTCAAAGGGCCAGGAAAATAACTGGCATTCGGATGTTACCTGGCGCGCTGAGCCCTCGCTCGGCTCGATCTTGCGGGCAATCGAACTTCCTGAACTTGGCGGCGACACCCTCTTCTCGAACATGGTCAAAGCCTATGAAGATCTCGATGATGATATGAAGGCCCGCCTCTGCAAGATGACAGCTGTTCATGACATTGCGCGTGTGTTTGCCCGGCGCCTCAACAAAGACGCATCAGCGCTTCACGATCGGTTCCCGCCCCAGGAACACCCTGTCATCCGCACCCATCCTGAAACAGGCCAGCGCTGCCTTTATGTGAATATCGCTTTCACCGATCACATTGTCGGCATGGACCGGGGCGACAGCGATGAGCTGCTGAACTTTCTCTACAGGCGTGCCTGGCTGCCTGAATATCAATGCCGGTTCCGCTGGGCGCCGGGCTCTCTGGCCTTCTGGGACAATCGCGCCTGCCAGCACTATGCGGCCAGCGACTATTTTCCGCGTGTTCGGATCATGGAACGGGTCACGATTGCAGGCGACCGGCCCTATTTTGACGCCAATTAGGCACTGCCATCAGCTTTAGTCTCGCCAAAACGCGTGTCTTGAAACGATGACAAGAGGCCATATCGGCCCTATCTACACGCTCTAAAACCATCTGCTGCGGGCCTTGAACCCGTCTGGAGAGAACGATGACATCGATTGCCTCGCTCACATTGCGTGAGCCTGATCCTGCGCCCGGCACACTCAATTCGCTTGGCTTTGCCAAACCACCCTCTGAAACCCGGGTCGTCGCCGCCATGTCTGGCGGCGTCGACAGCTCGGTTGTGGCCGCCCTGCTAAAGGCGCGCGGATACGACGTTATCGGGATCACGCTGCAACTCTATGATCACGGCGCGGCCATCGAAAAGAAAGGCGCGTGCTGCGCCGGGCAGGATATCCACGATGCCCGCAATGTCTCAGATCAGATCGGCATCCCGCATTATGTGCTCGACTATGAAAGCCGCTTCAAAGAGCAGGTTATGGAAGATTTCGCCGACACCTATCTGTCAGGCGCGACACCCATTCCCTGTATCCGGTGCAACCAAACGGTGAAATTCTCTGACCTGTTGCGAACGGCGAAGGATCTTGGCGCCGATTGTCTCGCCACAGGCCATTACATTCGCCGCTCGGATGGCGCGGGCAGCGCCCAGCTACACCGCGCGCATGATGCCAGCCGCGACCAGTCCTACTTTCTGTTTGCCACAACCCGGGAGCAGCTGGACTATGTCCGCTTTCCGCTGGGAGATTTGCCAAAAACGGATGTGCGACGCCTTGCCGATCATTTCGATCTGCCCGTCGCCGCCAAAC
This sequence comes from Pseudomonadota bacterium, assembly GCA_039026135.1. Classification (GTDB taxonomy): domain Bacteria; phylum Pseudomonadota; class Alphaproteobacteria; order Caulobacterales; family Hyphomonadaceae; genus Henriciella. The sequence goes on from JBCCMX010000011.1 coordinate 26,937, forward strand.
CCGATAGCCAGGACATCTGTTTCGTGCCGGAGGGATCTTATGCGAAAGTCGTTGAAAGACTGCGGCCAGGATCAGGGCGGGGCGGCGAGATTATTCATCTTGATGGGCGCGTGCTCG
>JBCCMX010000012.1:0-26381 GCA_039026135.1 Pseudomonadota bacterium
GGACAGCCGCAATGATGGATGGTCTCGTCCCGATCAGTCTGCCGCGCAGTCTGTCAGGTCTTGAGCCTGCGATTGACCGCATTCTGAAAGTCCAGACGGCGGACGGCGCCATTCCCTGGTTTGAACAAGGCGCTTGGGACCCCTGGAACCATACCGAGTCGGCAATGGCACTCATGGCGGCAGGCGAGGTTTCCGCTGCAGCCGCCGCGTTCGACTATCTCGCCGCCTCCCAGCAGAGCGACGGGTCGTGGCTGGGCGAGTATGGCAATGCGCTGCCAATGGTCGACCGCGATCATATCAGCCGTACGCAGGCGCCTGTTGTCAAAGACACCAATTTTGCTGCCTATCCTGGCGTTGGCATCTATCACCGCTTTTTGGTCGATGGCGATGAAGGGGAGGCGGCAAAGTTCTGGCCCATGATTGAGGCCGCGATGCGTTTCGTTGGCCGTCTGCAGACCGAGGCGGGCGACATTTCATGGTCCGCCGAAGCGCCGGGCGGGCCAGATGATGACGCCCTGCTGGCCGGAAACGCGTCGATAGCAAAAAGCCTTGCCTGCGCCATCGCGCTCGGCGAAGCGATCGACAAACCGGTCGATCACTTGCGCCAAATCCGTGATCGGCTGGTGCATGCCTTGCGCTACAAACCTGACCGGTTTGATCGGCGCGGCGGCGGGCAGCGCTATGCGATGGACTGGTATTATCCGATACTGGCCGGTGTCTTGCCGCCCGCGCAGGCCAAGCAGCGCTTTGACGCTGATTGGGCGCGATTTGTTGTCGACGGGCTGGGCTGCCGGTGTGTTGATGATGAGCCCTGGGTTACCGTCGCTGAGACAGCGGAGCTCGTCATGGCGGCGCTTTGCATTGGCGAGCGAGAGAAAGCAGAACGACTTTTCGAGACCATAAATCCCGTACGCGATGAGGCAGGCGTTTATTGGATGGGCTGGCAGTTCAAGGAATCGCTGTTTTGGCCGCTGGAACAACCAAGCTGGACCCAGGCCGCCGTTATCCTCGCGGCCGATGCGCTATGGGGTAAGAGCGCGGCAAGCCAGCTGCTTGTTTCAAACGCCCTATAGTTTTCGCAGGACGCGCAAGCTTTTCACCGCTTCAATCTCCGTGAAAAGATCTGATTTCAAAGCGCGCGAATAGATCTCGAACGGCGCCTGTCCGCCATCGGCCGGGTCGGGAAACACATCGTGGATCGCCAGTATTCCGCCGGTCTGTAAATGCGACGTCCATCCGCGATAGTCGTTCAGGGCGTGCTCCATTGTATGCCCGCCATCAATAAAGAGAAAGGCCAGCGGCGTGCGCCACCATGATGCGACGGTAATGGATCGCCCGATAATCGGGATGACGATCTCCTCCAGGTCGGCCTTGCGCAAGGTCTCACGCAGGAAGGGAAGCGTATCGATGGAACCGGCGGCCTCATCCCAGAGCGTTTCGTCGAAATACTCCCAGCCGGGCTGGTTCTCTTCCGATCCGCGATGGTGGTCGACCGTGAATAAAACTGACCTGGTTTGCCGGCACGCTTCTCCGAGATAGACCGCCGATTTGCCGCAATAGGTGCCGACCTCAAGACAGGGGCCGTTCGGGCCAGCCGTCAGCGCCGCGCGATGCAGGGCCGCGCCTTCTTCAGGGTCAAGGAAGCCCTTGACCTCGTGCAGGTCGATTTTCGTTTGCATGGTGGTCTCGCGGCTGAGGTGTTTGTTCGCGGCGGATGCCCGCAAGGCGCTTAAGCGGCCACCAAAGCATTGTCCATATGCTGGATCACCCGCTTGGAAATGTCGCCGATGAAGCGCGGCGGCATATCATGGCCCATGCCTTCGACAATCATCAACTCTGCGCCAGGCACAGTGCGGGCGATTTCCTTGCCGCCCTCAACGGACACAAGCGGGTCAGCCGAGCCATGAATGACCAGCGTTGGCGCCTTGATCGCCTTGGTCATCTTGATGAAGTATCCGCTTTCAATACTGGCCGCCATTTGGCGTTTGAAACCAGGCGGATAGTGACTGCGTTTGTGTCCATCCATAATTTTCTTGAGCGTCCCATTCGTCGACAGGTTTTCACCCGGCGTTGAGATGGCGGCATAGGCGCGCATCGTGCGCTCAACGGCCGAATCCATATCCTGCGACTCAGCGCTGCGGAAAATCATCCCTCGCATGATCTTGAGGTTTGGCTTGGGATGTTTGGGATTTCCGGTCGTGGTCATAATGCCGGTAAAGCTGCGCACGCGCTCTGGCGCCATCGCGGAGACGAATTGAGAGATCATGCCGCCCAGCGAAACACCAACCAGATCGACCTCTTTAAGCTCAAGTGCATCCATCAGACCAATCGTGTCTTTTGCCATATCTTTCAAGGAGTAAGGCGCGCCCGTCGGCCGTCCAAGGCGTTGGCGCAGCATCTGGCGTATCGCATTTGGCGCGTGGTGGCCCTTCCATTTCTGGCTAAGACCGACATCACGATTGTCAAAAGCGATCACTTCGCGGCCCGATGCTGTCAGGGCGTCAATAAAATCCGGAGACCAGTATGTCAGCTGCGCCCCCAGGCCCATGATCAGCAGAACAACCGGGTCGCCCTGTTTTCCATAGCGCTCATAAGCGAGCAGGGTTCCGTTTGCATCAATAATCGGCATCGTGCTGTTTTCCGCTTGTTTCTAAGGGTTTGAAATGGAACAAAAATATCGCTTCTGTGGTCCGTCCGCCAATCGTCCCGCGTCTGTCGCGTTTTATCCGCGGTGACGCAAGGTCAAATCACTTCTTAGCCTTGCCGAATATATCGAGGGGAACTTATGGCTTTCAAGAGGTTTTCTGCGAGACATCTGGCAGAAGTTCATTTTGACGCCGAAGGCGGCACCGAGGATGACCTGTATGAGTTGGGAAAAATCGATTGAAGAACTGCGCCGCCGCGAACGTTTTGCGGAGAATATGGGCGGCGAAGAGCCCGTGGCGCGCCAGAGAGGCCGCGGCAAGCTCACGGTTCGCGAACGGGTGGTTTTCATGGCCGATCCGGGCAGTTTTCATGAAATCGGGAAGATTGCCGGCTCGCCGGTCTATGACGAGAACGGCCAGCTGACCGATCTGCGCGCGTCGAACTCGGTTATGGGGCGCTGCGAGATTGCAGGCCGCCCGGCCATGATTCTCGGCGATGATTTCACGGTTCGCGGTGGGGCAAGCGATGCCGCGATTTATGGCAAGGTGATGATGGCATTCAAGATGTGCCAGGAATATCGCATGCCGCTGGTCCAGCTGATCGATGGCACGGGCGGCGGTGGGTCGGTCAAATCGATCGCGCAAATCCCGCGAACCTATATTCCGGAGACGCCGGGATGGGACCTGATCGTGTCCGGCCTGGGTGAGGTTCCATTCGTCTCCCTTGCCCTCGGTCCGTGCGCCGGTCTTGGTGCCGGCCGGGTTGCGGCCAGCCACTATGCGGTCATGGTAAAAGAGCTTTCACAGGTCTTTGTCGCCGGCCCGCCTGTTACTCGCCAACTCGGCGAGGATGTTAGCAAGGAGGAGCTTGGAGGCTGGGAGATACAGGCGCGTAATGGCGTCGTTGATGATGTCGTCGATACGGAGGCACAGGCATTTGAGGCGGCGCGACGATTCCTGTCCTATCTGCCTTCGTCTGTCGATGATGTCCCGCCGGTGCAGTCCAGCGAAGACGATCCTGACCGCCGCGACGAGGCGCTGATTTCGATTGTGCCGGCGGATGGCAAGACGCCCTATAAGCCGGAAAGAATTGTCGAAGCCTGCGTCGATCGTGGATCCTTTTTTGAAATTGGGCGCCTATGGGGGCGCGGTATCATGACCGGGCTTGCCCGGATCGATGGCCGGCCAGTGGGCATATTGGCCGGCAATCCATTCTTTCAGGATGGCGCCTGGACCGCTGATGTCTGCGAAAAAGTCACGCGCCATATGGATTTATGCTCAGTTTTCAATTTGCCAGTCGTGCATTTTGTCGACTGCCCGGGCTTTGCCGCTGGTGTCAAACATGAGGCCGCGGCCGTCACACGCAAGGGCGTGCGTGCGATGGCAGCGGTGTATCAGGCCAGCGTGCCGATTTGCGCGATTGTTGTGCGCAAGGCCTATGGTCTGGCCGGTAGCGCGATGATGAACCCGTCCAAGACCAAGTGGCGCTATTGCTGGCCATCAGGTGACTGGGGATCGCTGCCCATGGCGGGCGGAATTGAAGCGGCGTACCGAAAGGAACTGGCCGAAGCCGAGGACCCTGAAGCGCTGCTGGCAGAGCTTTATGACAAGCTGGGCGCACTGCGATCGCCATTTCGCACGGCAGAAGCGTTTCTCGCTGAAGAGATTATTGATCCGCGCGATACACGTCCGCTTCTAGTGGACTTTGTTACGCATGCCTATCGCGCGCTCAAACCAGGGCAGACCGATTTTGGGCCGCGGCCTTAATTATCCAGACGTTTGATCGACCGTGCATCTGTCTCGGCAAGCCAGTCCCTGACAGTCAGAGAGCGGCCGGCGGCATTGATGACCTTGTCAGGCGCGATCTCGTTCAAGGGCACAAGCACAAAGGCGCGGTTCTGTATCTCTGGGTGCGGTAATGTCAGCGTCGGCGACGAGACCTGGTGATCGTCAAGCCAGAGCAGATCAATATCAATCAGGCGAGGGCCCCAGTGGCGGGTTCTCACGCGGCCCATCTCTTGCTCGATGGCCAGGCAATGCTGCAAGAGGTCTTCGGGCTGGATCTGGGTCTCTATAAGCAGGCAGGCATTGATAAAGGCAGGTTGATCGAGATCGCCCCATGGCGGGGTTTCATAGAGCGCCGAACGCCTTGTCATCTGCGTGCCCGGCAACGCCGATAGCTTGTCGCACGCCCATTCGATGTTCGCGCGCCGATCCCCCAGGTTCGCGCCGAGACCGATTGCGGCCTCAACCATCTCGTGATCGCGTAATCTCGACGCCAGCATAATCGACCATCTGTGCGATTGGCGCGCTAGGCTTCCTGATCTGAATGCGCACTTGCTGAATCATCGGAAAGGTCTCCAGCGTGGCGGCGGCGATCCGCTCTGCCAGAGTTTCGATCAAATTGAACGTCTCGCTCTCTGAAACCTGGCAGACAAGATCGCTGAGCTCACCATAGCAGACGGTCTCGCTCATCTTGTCCTTGCCGCCGCTTGGTCTGTGGACCTGACAGTCCACATCAATGTGGAATTTCTGGCCAAGTGATTTCTCGGCATCTTTGACACCGTGATAGGCGTGAATGCGCAGGTTTGAGATGAAAATGCGGTCTGTCATTCGGTCGTATTGTCCAGTCGTTTCATAATCGCCAAAGCGTCTTTGTGCGCGGCAATATCATGGGCGCGAACAATGCGCGCCCCCTTGTCTACAGCGCGCATATGCGCCGCCAATGTTCCGGCGAGGCGCTGATCAACTGGCCGATCGAGGGTCAGGCCGATAAAGCTCTTACGCGACAGTCCGACGAGAATCGGCCGGCCATAATCCAGCAGCATGTCAATCCGGCGGACCGCTTCAAAGTTCTGGTCCAGCGTCTTGGCGAAGCCGACACCCGGATCAAGCCAGATATGATCGCGCGGAATACCCGCTGTGCTGGTCAGTGCGAAGGTCTCGTCAAAAAACGCGCGCATATCATCGACCAGCGAGATGGAGGGATCGATCGCCCCGCGATTATAGGTCACGACTATGGCCGCGCCTGTCTCAGCCACCGCATTCGCCATATCGCCGTCGCCTCGCAGACCGGTAACATCGTTGATCAAAACCGCGCCCGCGCGCACAGCGTCCCGCGCCATATCAGCCTTGTATGTATCTATGGATAGCGGCGCTGACTGCTGCGCAAAGAGCGCTTCGATGACAGGTAGCGTCCGCGCGCGCTCGGTTTGCAAAGGCACCGGATCGGCGCCCGGCCGTGTGGATTCGCCGCCAATATCGATCATGTCAGCGCCATCTGCCTGCATCTGTTCAGCATGGGCGAGGGCGGTTTCAACCGCATCGAACTGGCCGCCATCAGAGAAACTGTCCGGCGTCGTGTTGAGGATGCCCATGATCAGCGTTTCGCTGGCCGCGCGGGCCAGCAGGGCATCTCTGATGGTCTGTTGCTCAGGCGCTATCATGTCTGCCGGGCCCCCAACTGGGCCATCTGCGTGCGAAGCTTGGCGACCAGACCGCCAGGCGGGGAGATGTCGAAATGCTTATCATCCACGCGTGATACCGGCGCGATCAGGCGCAGGCTGTTGGTCACAAACACCTGGTCGGCCGTGTTGAGACGATCCGGGCAAAGCGTATCCTCTGCAACCGCGAAACCTGACGCCGGCACACTCTCCAAAAGCCAGCCACGCATGACCCCAGACAGGGCGCCATCGCCAATTGGCGGCGTGACCAGCGTTTCTCCCTCGCGAATAAAGATGTTTCCGGTCGCAGCGCATGCGACCTGACCGGACGTGTTGAGAAATAGGGCTTCGTCAAAGCCCGCCGCCTGCGCGCGGCGTGCGGCGACGATATTATCTGTATAGGCCAGGGTTTTGTGCGCGGCGGTAATCGATGCGGGATTTCGCGTGATCGCGCTTGTTTGTAGCGAGAGCGGCGCGAACTGGCGCGTCTCGTCCAGCGGCGCCACGGCGGCGATCAGGGTAGGCGCGCCGTGCGCTTTTCCTGTTAGCCCGCGTTCGCCCGGGCCGCGCGTGACCGTCAGGCGCAGGGCGCCGGTGGTGTCCGGGCCAAGCGTTTCTTTGACAAATGCCTCAATCTCCTCGCGCTCAATATCGATGTCGAGCGCGGCCGCGTCCCGTATCAGGCGGTCAAGGTGCGCAGACTGAAGAAACATCTCACCCTTGATCACAAGCGATGTGTCCAGCACGCCATCGGCGAGCAGTAATCCCCTATCGCTGAGAATAAAAGGCTGGGGGTCACCGCCGTCGAGAAACTGACGTATACGGATCATGACGTGGATCTCACGCCGGCGCATTTCAGAAAATTGGCCAGCAGGTCATGGCCAAAATCGCTCAGCACTGACTCAGGATGAAACTGCACCCCAAACAGGGTCGTATCGGGGTGAGATAGCGCCATGGTCTCGCCGACGGGTGAGCGGGCATCAATTGTCAGGTCAAGGTTCTCTGGTGGCGGATCGGCGATCAGTGAATGATAGAGGCCGACGGTCAATGGCGAGGGCAGGCCTGCAAAAAGGCCGCGTCCATTGTGCGTAATGTCTGCTGTTTGGCCATGTGTTGGCTTGATAGACTGTTTGATTTGCCAGCCAAACGCCTCCGCGATGACCTGGTGTCCAAGGCAGACACCAAGGATTGGAATGTCGCGCCACAATTGCCTGACCGTTTCAAGGCAGATACCCGCCTCGCGCGGCGTGCATGGCCCCGGCGACAGGACAATGGCTTTGGGGCTTAGCTTGGCGATGTCATCAAGTCTGGTCTCATGGCTCGAGGCGACGTGGACTGATTGGCCAAGCTCTTCAAAATAGCGCACCAGGTTGAAGACAAAACTGTCGCGATTGTTCAGCATCAAGATCATGTCGATGGCGCATCCGTGAGGGCAAGGCCTGTGATCCGCGCGGCTTTCAGCATAATTTCTTCGAACTCTCTGTCGGGGTCAGATGGCAGTGTAATGCCAGCCCCGGTGGCATAGGTCACTTCGCCAGCGCGGAACTCCGCCGTTCGTATCAGGATATTGAAGTCAAGCGCGCCATCAAAGCAGATATATCCAAGAGATCCGCAATAGGTGCCTCGCGGCCGGTCTTCAAGTTCTGTGATAATTTCCATGGCCCGCTGTTTCGGCGCGCCGGTAATGGAGCCGCCAGGAAAGACCGCCGCGAGCAAGTCAAAGCCATCATGCCCGGCGCGAAGTTGACCGGTTACGGTCGATGTCAGGTGATGAAGGCCTGTAAATGTTTCAAGCTTGCAAAGCGAAGGCGTGTTCACGGTGTGCGGCGCGCAGACGCGAGAGAGATCATTGCGCAGAAGGTCAACGATCATGAGGTTTTCAGCGCGATCTTTTTGCGATGCCAGAAGCTGTTTTTGCAGCTTCATATCCGCCGAGGGGTCAGCGCCGCGCGTAATTGTGCCCTTAATGGGCTGAGCCGTTGCAAGGCCGTTGGCGGAAAGCGACACCAGTCTTTCTGGCGATGTGCTGGCAAGCGTGCGATCTGAGAAACGCGCAAACGCGCCAAAGGGGGCGGGGCTGGCTGACCGCATATCCAGATAAGTTGCAAACAGGCTTTGCCCGGGTTCAATCGCGGCAGAGAAACGCTCGGCGAGGTTTGCCTGATAGATATCACCTTCGCGAATATAGTGCTGCGCCGCCCTGACTTTGCGCAGGAAAGAGGCGCGCTCGCCGTTGAACTGCCAATTGAGGGCAGGGGCTTGCGGGTCTGACGGTGGAGAGGCCAGCGAGGTTTTGACCGCGTCTGCACGCGTCGAGGCCAGAGCCTGGCTCGCCTGGCCGATCTCGGTGTCGAGGCCATGCGATATCAGCCACACGCGATCGCTATTCATCTCAAATGCGATCAGCGTGTCATAGATTGCAAATTCACCGAGCACCTCACGGTCTTCTGAGCCGGCCTGTTCAAGGCCGTCTACAAGACCGTGTCCAAAATCATAGCTCAGATAGCCGACCGCGCCGCCCTGGAAGGGCGGCAGAGCCTCATCATGGCTGATTTTATGTTGTCCGAACCAATCGCGCAGCAAATCAAGCGGTGCGCCGTCCTGGTAGGTGCCGTCGACCGTGACGCCGCTGCGATGCACAATCGCCCGCGTGCAGGCATTCAGGCAGAGATAAGCGTATTGGCTTGCGGGATGATCGCCAGCCGCGCTGTCCAGCCAGATCAGATCTGGCGCCTGGCACAGCAGTGTGGCCGCCTTGTTTGAGGTCAGCCCGTCGAGGCGTTCAATATGCAAGCAAAGGCCTCCTTAGGCCGATTAGTTCGCCGCTTATGTAAAATTCCGCAGCGTGGACATCAAGAAAGCCTGCACAGCGCCCTGCAGGGGCATTATCTGATGCGTGGTTGGCTTCATAGCGTCTCGGTGCAGGCTGTCTGGCGCAGGCATGCTTTCATTTTGTGCGCGAATGCGGCCTTTGCGCGAGATTTGTGCAGCTGCGTGTTTTCGCTCTGCTGCAATGCAATATCCGGTTGAACTTGGCGCCAAAATCAAAAATTTGGTGCCATGACGATGACGTCATAGGTCAGTTCGATGTCCGCCGATGGATGATCGGAACCCACGCCCAGCGCCAGCATCAAAGGTGCCCCTTAGTGGAAATCAAGTTTACCGCCCGCCGGCATAGAGCCCGGCTGGCCCCATCGGAGATACGAAATGAATCTTGAAACTTTCAGCGTTGAACGCATCACCCGCCGCACACTTTTGGGTGCGACAACGGCCAGCCTGCTTTTTGTGGCGGCCTGTGGCGGCGGCGCGCCGCCTGCCGAAGCACCAACAGCCGACGCACCACCTGCAGAGTCGGCGCCGGTTGTGATCCCAATGGAGGGGCTTGAGAAGACGGACCTCAAGTTCGGCTTCATCAAACTGACAGATATGGCGCCGCTCGCGATTGCATATGAACAGGGTTATTTCGAAGAGGAAGGCCTGTTTGTTACGCTGGAGCCGCAGGCGAACTGGAAAGTGCTTCTTGACCGCGTGATCGATGGCGAGCTGGATGGCGCGCACATGCTGGCGGGGCAGCCACTTGCGGCGACAATTGGTTATGGCACCGAAGCGCACATTGTAACGCCGTTTTCCATGGACCTGAACGGCAACGGCATCACCGTTTCCAACGAAGTCTGGGAAGCTATGAAGCCGGGTATTCCGAAAATGGAAGATGGCCGCCCCGTGCACCCAATCGGCGCGGAATATCTAAAGCCGGTTGTTGAGCAATACACAAATGACGGTAAGCCGTTCAACATGGGAATGGTTTTCCCCGTATCGACACACAATTACGAGCTGCGCTACTGGCTGGCTGCCGGTGACATCCATCCTGGTTTCTACTCGCCGGATGATGTGTCTGGCCAGATCCAGGCCGAGGCGTTGCTATCGGTGACGCCGCCGCCGCAGATGCCGGCGACACTCGAAGCGGGCACGATTTACGGCTATTGCGTCGGCGAGCCCTGGAACCAGCAGGCTGTGTTCAAGGGTATCGGTGTGCCTGTGATCACCGACTATGAGATATGGAAAGACAATCCGGAGAAAGTGTTCGGGATTACAGCTGAATTCGCTGACGAGAACCCCAATACGACCAAAGCACTGACACGCGCTTTGATCCGCGCGGCGATCTGGCTTGACGCTGATGATAATGCGAACCGCCCAGAGGCGGTTGAGATCCTGTCGCGGTCTGAATATGTCGGCGCCGACTATGAGGTGATTGCCAACTCAATGACCGGAACCTTTGAGTATGAAAAAGGCGATAAGCGCGATGTGCCGGACTTTAACGTCTTCTTCCGCTACAACGCGACTTATCCCTACTATTCTGATGCAGTCTGGTATCTCACACAGATGCGTCGTTGGGGCCAGATTGCCGAGACCAAGGATGATGCCTGGTATGATGAGGTGGCCAAGAAGGTCTATCGTCCGGACCTCTATCTCGACGCGGCCCGCTCTCTTGTTGACGATGGCCTTGCCAATGAAGCCGACTTCCCATGGGACACAGATGGTTATCGTGATCCGCAGTCTGAGTTCATTGACGACATTACGTACAATGGCCGCGAGCCGAACGCCTATCTTGAAAGCCTGATCATTGGCTTGAAGGCTGGCCAGACCGTCTCTGGCGGCGCCGTTCAGAACTAACTTTCCAAGGGGCTGGCGCAGCTGTGCTGGTGCTGCGTCGGCCCCGTTTTTTTCGCCAGATTAAAGACAGGAGCACGTTATGAGTGCTGTAACAGCGACAAACCAAGAGGCGGCAGGCGACGTCGAAGCCGTCAGCCCTGAAAAGGCAAAAGAGCTTCGCAAGGAGAAGCTTTTCTCACGCATCAACAAGGCATCGAAGTTTCTCGATATTTTTGCGCTGTCATGGGTCACACCCTTGCTCATGATTGCGGCGGGCGACAGCCCCAAACAGAACCTCAAAAAGGTCTGGGAAGGCCTCGGCATTCCCGTACTTGCGATTATTGTGTTCCTTGTTGCTTGGGCGCAGCTCGCGCCGCAGGTCAAAACGTCCCTTGGCGCCATTCCCGGCCCGGTTGAGGTCTGGGAACAGGCCGAAGTCCTGCACCAGGATCACTTGCAGGAGATGGACAAGAAAGCCGCTTTTGATGCGCGTCAGGATGCGCGCAATGAAGCCCTGATCGCGGCGGGCCGCGCCGATGAGGTTGTGGACCGCGACTATACAGGCAAGCGGACTTACTATCAGCAAATCTGGACCAGTCTCCTGACGGTGTTTTTCGGATTTTTCCTGGCGGTTGTAATCGGTGCACCGCTCGGCATTCTAATGGGGATGTCAACCGCCATGAACGCGGCCTTCAACCCCTTGATTCAGATTTTCAAACCGGTCTCGCCTTTGGCCTGGCTACCCATCGTGACAATGGTCGTCTCGGCGACCGTCGCGACCGATTCAGGTATTTCCAAATCATTCCTGACATCCGCGATTACGGTGACGCTTTGCTCGCTCTGGCCAACCTTGATCAATACCGCGCTTGGTGTGTCCTCGGTCGACAAGGATCTCGTCAATGTCGGTAAGGTGCTGAAGCTCAAGGCGCATACGCAGGTCACCAAACTCATCCTGCCCTCGGCGCTGCCGCTGATCTTCACCGGCATGCGCCTGTCTCTTGGTGTTGGCTGGATGGTTCTGATCGCTGCTGAGATGCTTGCACAGAACCCAGGTCTTGGAAAATTCGTCTGGGATGAGTTCCAGAATGGTTCATCCCAGTCATTGGCCAAGATCATGGTGGCGGTTCTGACCATTGGTGTCATCGGCTTCCTGCTCGACCGTATCATGGTGGCCCTGCAGACCATGTTCACCCACACAGCTAACCGCTAGGGAGCGTTGGAATGGCTATTCTTGAGCTGAAAAACGTCTCCAAGGCGTTCGGCGAGGGTCTTGACCGTGTCGAGGTCCTCCGAGACATCAACCTTGCTGTGGAAGACGGAGAATTCGTCGCGATTGTCGGCTTCTCCGGGTCGGGGAAGTCCACGTTGATCAACCTGATGGCGGGACTCGAATTCCCCGATGGCGGGTCTGCTATGGCACTTGGCGAGGAGATTACCGGCCCGGCGCCAGAACGCGCGGTGTGCTTCCAGAGCTATTCCTTGATGCCCTGGATGACGGTCCAGCAGAACGTACAGCTGGCTGTCGATGCTGTCTTCGCTAATGAAGGCAAATCGGATCGCAAGGCGCGCGCACAGAAATACATCGACATGGTCAGCCTGTCGCACGCTGTGGATCGGCGTCCGGCAGAGCTGTCTGGCGGTATGCGTCAGCGTGTGGCGGTTGCGCGCTCGCTGGCCATGGATCCGAAAATGCTGCTCCTGGACGAGCCGCTATCGGCCCTTGATGCGCTCACCCGGGCCAATCTGCAGGATGAGATTACAGACATCTGGTCTCAGGATCGCAAGACTGTGGTTCTTATTACCAACGATGTGGACGAAGCGATCTTGCTTGCGGACCGGATAATTCCGCTGAACCCTGGACCGAACGCAACGCTTGGTCCCTCGTTCAAGGTTGACCTGCCACGTCCGCGTGATCGTACGCAGATGAACAAGAATGCGACCTTCCAGACCTTGCGCAAAGACGTGACCGCTTATTTGATGGATGTCGGGATTGCCAAGAAACGGGCGCAGGTTGAGCCCCCGCTGCCCGATGTTGTGCCGATTACGCTTGGCCAGCCCAAGGCATACCGCGAAGCGGCCGCCACGTCCGGTCTGAATGAAGAGCGGTATCTGGAGTACTCGCAAGTCGACAAGGTCTACCCCACACCAAAGGGTCCGCTCACCGTGGTCGAGGGCTTCGATATCAAAGTCCAGAAAGGTGAGTTCGTCTCGATCATTGGCCACTCGGGCTGTGGCAAGTCGACAGTGTTGACCATGACGGCGGGTCTTAATGAGATTTCTCGCGGCGGTATCATTCTTGACAATCGTGAAGTCGCGACCGCCGGACCGGACCGGGCTGTTGTGTTCCAGGCGCCATCGCTTTTCCCGTGGCTGACGGCGAAGGAGAACGTCGCCATGGGTGTGCACCGGGTCTACCCCGATGCGTCGCAACAGGAGCGTCAGCAGGTGGTTGAATACTATCTGCACAAGGTCGGCCTTGGCGATGCGATGGACAAGGCTGCCGCCGACCTTTCGAACGGTATGAAGCAGCGGGTTGGCATTGCGCGGGCCTTTGCATTATCGCCCAAGCTTCTGCTTCTCGATGAGCCATTCGGCATGCTCGACAGCTTGACGCGTTGGGAGCTTCAGGAAGTTCTGATGGAAGTCTGGCAGCGCACCAAAGTGACGGCCGCCTGCGTGACGCACGATGTGGATGAAGCCATTCTGCTGGCAGATCGTGTGATCATGATGACCAATGGGCCAAATGCACGCATAGGCAAGGTGATGAATGTCGATATTCCCCGGCCGCGTTCGCGCAAGGCCCTGTTGGAGCATCCGGACTACTATCGTTACCGCGAAGAAGTGCTTCAATTCCTTGAGGACTATGAGGGCGGTGCGAACCCGCCGCCGCCTGAGGAAGAGGTCGATCCGGAGCTTGAGGAGATCGTTGAGACGGCGCTCAACGCATCCGTGACGGCAGCATAGGGAGGCCTTGAGATCATGGCCGAGAAACTCGTTGTCATTGGAAATGGCATGGTGCCAGGCCGCGTCCTGGAGACCGTGTTTGAACAGGCCCCCGGCAAGTATGATGTCACGATCTTCAATGCCGAATCGCGGGTCAATTATAATCGCATCATGTTGTCACCGGTTCTGTCGGGCGAACAGTCCTTTGATGATATCGTCATTCATGGCGATGGTTGGTATGTCGAGCACGGCGTGACCCTCTATAAGGGGCACAAAGTGGTGGAGATTGATCGCCAGAACAAGTCGGTCACGTCTGAACCCGGCGAGACCGTCTCTTACGACAAGCTGCTGATTGCAACCGGTTCCAATCCTTTCATCCTGCCGATCGCGGGGCATGATCTTGCCGGTGTTCTTGCTTATCGCGATCTAGATGACGTGAATGCGATGCTGCTGGCCGCCCAGAGCGGCGGGCGGGCGGTCGTGATCGGCGGTGGATTGCTGGGACTTGAGGCGGCCGCAGGGCTTCTGGCGCAGGGTATGGATGTCACGGTATTGCACCTCATGCCCACCTTGATGGAGCGCCAGCTCGATCCGGCGGCCGGTTATCTGCTCGAAAAAGAACTGTCTGGGCGCGGGATTGATATTCGCACCGGCGCCAGCACCAAGGAGATCATGGGTGAAACCAAGGTCGAAGGTGTCCGCCTGGACGACGGCACGGAAATTCCCTGCGATCTTGTTGTCATGGCGGTGGGCATTCGCCCGAACGCTGCGCTGGCCAAAGATGCCGGGCTCGAGGTTGGCCGCGGCATTAAAGTTGATGGCGAGCTGCGCACATCTGACCCGGATATCTTCTCGGTCGGCGAATGCGTTGAGTTTGAAGGCAATTGCTATGGCCTTGTCGCACCGCTCTATGAGCAAGCCAAAGTCTGCGGCAGCGTCCTTTCCGGTCAGGGCAGCGCGCCGTTTACCCACAGTGAGACCTCGACAAAGCTCAAGGTCACGGGCGTTGATCTGTTCTCTGCCGGTGATTTCGCTGATGGCGACGGGCGCGAGGAGATTGTGTTCCGGGATGCTGCGCGCGGTGTCTACAAAAGGCTGATTCTCGAAGATGATCGGCTTATCGGCGCGGTGCTTTACGGCGACACTGCTGATGGCGCCTGGTTCTTCCAGAAGATCAAGGATGCAGAGCCGATCGAGACGGAGGGGCGTGACACATTAATCTTCGGACCGAGTTTTGCCGGAGGTACCCCCCTGGACCCTATGGAGGCCGTTGCAGCCTTGCCGGATGAGGCAGAAATCTGCGGCTGTAACGGCGTTTCCAAAGGAAAAATTCTGTCTGCGATTGAGACAGAAAACTTGAGCGACCTGGACGGCGTGCGCGCCTGTACGAAAGCCTCATCTTCGTGCGGAACATGTACCGGTCTGGTTGAGAGCCTGCTGGCTTTCAAGCTTGGCGATGCGTTCAGCGCGTCAGCGAAAAAGACGATGTGTGGTTGCACTGATCTCAGTCATGATGATGTGCGCCGCCTGATCGTTGCCCAGGAGCTCAAGTCGATCCCGGCTGTGATGCAGGAACTGGGATGGAAAACCTCGTGCGGCTGCGCCAAGTGCCGGCCTGCCTTGAACTATTATTTGCTGGCGACCTGGCCAGGCGAGTATGTCGATGACAGCCAGTCACGCTTCATCAATGAACGCGTGCATGCCAATATCCAGAAGGACGGTACATACTCCGTGGTGCCACGCGCATGGGGCGGCATGACGACATCTGATGAGCTGCGCGCACTGGCGGATGTTATCGACAAGTTCAAGATACCGACGGTGAAATACACGGGCGGTCAGCGCATCGACATGCTGGGCGTCAAGAAAGAGGACCTGCCCGGCGTCTGGGCGGATTTGAACGCTGCCGGCATGGTGTCTGGTCACGCCTATGGCAAGTCGCTGCGCACGGTGAAGACCTGCGTTGGGTCGGAGTGGTGTCGGTTCGGCACGCAAGACTCAACGGGCCTTGGCATCAAGCTTGAGAAAATGATGTGGGGCTCCTGGACGCCGCATAAGGTCAAGTTGGCCGTGTCTGGCTGTCCGCGCAATTGCGCCGAGGCGACCTGCAAGGATATTGGCGTTGTCTGTGTGGATAGCGGCTATGAGATCCATATTGGCGGTGCGGCCGGTATGGAAGTGCGCGCGACAGACCTCCTGTGCAAGGTCGAGACTGAGGAAGAGGCGCTGGAATATGCCGCGGCTGTTCTGCAGCTCTATCGCGAGCAGGGCCATTATCTTGAGCGCATCTGGAAATGGGAAGCCCGCGTCGGTCTGGACAAGATCAAGGCGCAGATTGTTGATGATGCGGATAATCGCGCGGCACTCTATGAACGGTTTAGATTTGCCCAGTCATTTGCGCAGTTTGATCCCTGGGCAGAGCGGGCAACCGGCGGCGTGGATGCCCACGAGTTCCGTGCGCTCGAGCCAGCGGAGTAGTGACTATGGATGGTATGGTTCCTGTCGAGCGATGGCTGGATGTCTGTTCGCTGAGTGATATTCCCGAACGCGGCGCCCGCCGCGTGACCGTGCAGGGCATCGAAATCGGTGTCTTCCGCACGCATAGCGGTGAGGTCTATGCTATCAATAATCGATGCCCCCACCGTAACGGACCACTGTCCGAGGGGATCGTGCATGACTCGGCTGTGACCTGCCCGCTACACAATTGGGTGATCGATTTGAGCACAGGAATGGCCCGCGGCGCTGATGAGGGTTGCGTCAAGACCTACGCGGTCGAGATCAGGGCCGACCGCGTATGCGTGAGAGTCGCGAACTAAGCATGGCATTCGAAGGCGCCGATACCAAAGAGACAGCCACCACCTGTCCTTATTGCGGCGTGGGTTGCGGCGTCTTGGCCACGCCGTCAGCCGATGGTCTGTCGGCGAAAGTCGAAGGTGATCCGTCTCACCCGTCCAATTTCGGAAAATTGTGCTCCAAGGGCGCAGCGCTGGGCGAGACGCTCGATCTCAGCGAACGGTTGCTCTACCCTGAGGTCGATGGCGTGCGCGCAAGTTGGGGCGATGCCATGAGCAGTGTCGCACGGGGCTTTGCCGAGACGATAAAGGCGCATGGTCCAGACAGCGTGGCCTTATATGTCTCCGGCCAGATCCTCACCGAGGATTACTACGTGGCAAACAAGCTGATGAAAGGATTTATCGGTGCGTCGAACATCGACACCAATTCAAGGCTGTGCATGGCGTCTTCAGTGGTCGGTCACAAACGAGCCTTTGGCACCGACACGGTTCCCGGCTGCTATGAAGACCTCGAACTTGCCGATCTGATTGTCATGGTCGGCAGTAATTTTGCCTGGTGCCACCCGGTCTTGCAGCAACGTGTCCTGGCCGCCAAACAGGCGCGTCACACAAAGATTGTCGTGATCGATCCTCGTCAGACGGCGACGACACAGGCCGCCGATCTTCACCTTGCGATCAAGCCCGGCGCAGACGTCGCCCTGTTCAACTGGCTGTTCTGGAAACTGGCGCAGTCAAAGGCTTTTGATGCGTCCTTTGTGGGGGAGCATACTGACGGCCTGTCAGATGCGCTCGTGACGGCTTCATCGGTTAGTGAAAGCGACGTTGAAGCACTGACGGGCCTGTCCGCGTCGGAACTTGATCAGTTCTTTCGCCTTGTCGCGGCCCATGAGCGCACGGTCACCGTCTATAGTCAGGGGGTCAATCAGTCCTCGTCTGGCTCGGACAAGGTCAACGCGATTATCAATACCCATCTTGTGACGGGACGCATTGGCAAGCCTGGCATGGGACCGTTTTCCATCACCGGTCAGCCCAATGCGATGGGAGGGCGCGAGGTGGGCGGCCTCGCCAATCAATTAGCGGCGCACATGGACCACAAGCCGGACGATCTCGACCGTGTCGCAAGGTTCTGGCATGCGCCGCGTATGACGACGGGCGTCGGTTTGAAGGCGATCGACATGTTCGATGCCGTTCATGATGGCCGGATCAAGGCGATTTGGATCATGGCGACCAACCCAGTTGTTTCAATGCCGCAAGCTGACAAGGTGCGCGAGGCGCTGGAGACATGTCCGCTTGTTGTCGTCTCGGACGTTACCGGGCAATCGGATACAGCTAAGCTGGCAACGGTATTGTTGCCGGCGACGGGGTGGGGTGAAAAGTCCGGCACGGTGACCAATTCTGAAAGGCGCATCTCACGCCAGCGCAGCTTTCTGAAGCCGCCCGGCGAGGCGCGCCATGACTGGCAGGCCATCTGTGACCTCGCCCGGCGCATGGGGTATTCGGGTTTTGATTTCGAAAGCCCGGCAGAAATTTACCGCGAGCACGCCGCGCTATCTGCGTTTGAAAATGATGATAGCCGAGACTTCGACATTGGCGCTGATGCTGACATCGATGATGACGCCTATGATGCAATGGCGCCCTTCCAATGGCCGAAGCCTGCCGACCGGGCGCGGCCAGGTCTTGGCGGGCGCGCTGACCATCGCTTTTTTGCCGATGGCCAGTTCTATACGCCAAATCGGCGGGCGCAGTTTTTGGCCGCCCCGTTCAAGCCTGCCAAAGTACAGCCGACCGAAGCATTTCCGTTGATCTTGAATACCGGGCGTGTTCGCGATCACTGGCACACGATGACGCGCACAGGGAAAACACCGCGCCTGTCCCTTCATTTCGCCGAGCCGTTTTTGGAAATGCATCCAGCCGATGCCGACCATTTAGCGCTGGCGCACGCAGAGCTTGTAGATGTGGCAAGCCCGCAAGGGTCAGCAACGTTGAGGCTGCTGGTGACCGATCGCGCCGCGCGAGGCCAGGTTTTTGCACCGATGCACTGGACCGCGCGCTTCAGTTCGAACGGCCGCGTCGATGCTCTTGTGGGATCGGCGCACGATCCGTTGTCTGGCCAGCAAGAATCAAAGTTCACGCCCGTGTCTGTAACGGCCCACAAGCCGGCTTGGTACGGGTTCGGTGTGTTCCAGAACGAGCCGCCTGCCGAGATACTTGAGACACTCAGCTATTGGAGCCTTGCGCGCTGCGCGGCAGGCTGGCGGCTTGAATGTGCAGGCCGCGGCTCAGCCAGCGCCGCCGAGCGTGGCTTGCTGGGGCGCGATATTGATGTGTCCCTCTCGCTTCCCGGCGGACATTGCAGATCGGCCAGCTTTGATGGCCAGAACCTGCACGCAGCGCTCGCAATCAGCGCCGGGCAACCGGTTGAGATTGACAGGGCATGGCTTAGCGGCGCGCTTGGCGCGCCATTTGATGATGCCGCACGCCTGACTTTGCTCGCGGGCCGGGCGGCTGAAGGCATGGCGACCGGGCCTGTCATCTGCTCGTGTCATGGTATCGGGCGTCGGGTGATTATCGCGGCGATTGCCGATGGCGCAGGCTCAGTCGAGGCGGTTGGGGCCGCCACATGTGCCGGGACAAATTGCGGGTCCTGCAAGCCAGAAATTGCCGGGCTGCTCGCAGGCGAAATGGATCCGGCTGTGGCAGAACCGATCGCGGCAGAGTAGGGCTTTGTTTGGCCTGCTAGGGTTCGCCGACCAGCTTTAGAGCCTGGCCCTGGTCAGATTGTCCGATGCGGCTGACCTCTGAGCGAATGGTAAAGCCGGCGAGATATTCCTCAATGCCGCTTGGGTCGAACACCCGTCCATCAATGAAACTATCGGGTCTGAATGCAATCGGCGACGTGGCGTCATTCATGACCCAGGAATAGCTGTGTGCGCCCTCGATTTTCTCATCCTTATTGGGGCAGGCAGTCCCAAGGTCGCCGGCAATTTTGCGATAGAAGTCGGGCTGGAAGGCGGCCCTGGCGGCCACGTCGATATCGATATTGTCCGGCGCATCTCCCCAGCGGATCATTTGTGCCAGGATCCACTTAGCGTGTGACAGCCAGGGAAAATTCGCGGCATAGCGGTGAAAGACATTGAAGTCCGGCATGTCGACGCGCAGCTCGCCGCCCGTCTGGCGATTTTTGCCTGTCAGCGAGCCAACCACTTCGTCGAAGGGCACATTGACGTAATCAGGTGAGGCAATCATCTGCGCGGCCGTGATGCGGTGGCTTGGCCGGTCGATCCAGGCGGCGGTTTCGAGGAGGGCGCTCAGCAGGGCCGAGTGCGTTTCGGTGTGTTCATCAGCCCAGGTGCGGCGCACCGCAAGCACTTTCTCCGGGGCGCTCGCCCAGATCTCGCCTGTCGTGATCAGCGTGCGCCCGATCCCTGCAACAACGGCCGTATTGTTCCACGGTTCGCCGACGCAATATCCATCAATCTGACCGGAGGATAGGGCATCCACCATGCGCTCTGGTGGAATAACAACCAGGCGTACATCTTTCTGCGGGTTGATGCCGCCGGCCGCCAACCAATAGCGCAGCTCATAGGCATGCATGGAGTGGCTGAACACGTGGGCAAAAACAAGCGGTGGATCACCGGCCTGCAAACGTTTGGCGATCAGTGGCTCAAGCGCAGAGGCCGATAGGGGCCGGCGAACAAGTGTTTCGCGTGCCGCCTCTTCAATTTCGGCATAGAGCGCGCGCGACACCGTGATGGCATTGCCATTCAAGTTCAGCGTGAAAGCTGTCGTGAACTGCCCCGGAAAAGGACCAAGCCCAGCGGCGGAGGCCACGACCATGGGCGAGAGCATGTGGGCAGCGTCAATGGTTCCGGCGCCGAGCGCATCTCGCATCGCTGCCCAGGAGCTGAAGCGCTGCAGTCTGACATCAAGGCCATGGGCTTCGAAGGCGCCGCGTTCCCGCGCCGCGACCAGCGTCGCACAGTCTGAAAGCTGAGCAAATCCGATGGTCAGTTGTGCTTTGCTCATGGTCAGGAATCTTTGTCTTTGTCGGCAATTATACCGAGAATTGTGATAATGCTTTCAGCGATGTCTTTCAGCGGCTTGCTCTGCTTTTGAGACATGTCCCGCATCGCGCTGAAAGCTTCGTTCTCGGTCATGCCGTTGCGGTCCATCAGCAGGCCTTTTGCCTTGGCAATTACTTTGCGCGCGGCCAGGTCATCCTTGGTCTTTTTCAGTTCCGAGCGCAGTCCGTCGATCACCTTGAAGCGGGCAATTGCCGTGTCGATCAACGGGCGAACGCGTTTCGGTGTCAGGCCATCAATCACATAAGCGCTGACGCCGGCCTCGATCGCTTCCTGCATATGCTCACCGCCTTCTTCCTCGACAAACATGACGATCGGCTTGGGGTTGGCCTGGGCAACCTGTCGAAGGCTCTCAATCGTGTCTCGGTCGGGCGAGTTGCAATCCATGATCATCACGTCCGGACGCAGATCAGCGATCAGGTCCAGCAAAGCACGGCCGTGGATATGGGTGGCCATATGAACAATGGCATTGTCGGCCAGTCCTTCTTCGACTTGCCGCGCACGTTCCGCATCATCATCGATGACCAGAACACGCAAAGGCTGAACCGGCGCATCGTCAAGGCGCGCCGGTTCGACCGTTTGTTCGGTGGGATCAGAAACCAAAATCGACCTGGACCCAGAGTTTTTGCGTGTCGTCGGCGAAGTCATCCGCGCTGTAATCCGCATATTTTATCAACAGTCCGAACTTTTCCCATTTTGCACTCGCTGAGAGATTTATCTCACTGCCATAGTCATCCAGTGGCCCCTCATTGGCGGAAAAATCGTGATACACGCCGAGGAACTTTACGCCTTTAAGGGCTCCAACATCGCCGAGCGAATATCCAGCCTTGGCATATAAATCTTCGACCCCACCAGCTGGTGTGACCAAAAACTTGTCAGCCCAGCCCTGAAACTTGTGAAGCGTGCCCAGCGGTGCTCCAAACGCCGCCATGCCATCATCGCTGCCGAGGACCTCGTATCCCGCGCCAAGCGTAAAGCCGCTTGCAGAATACGCGCCTTCGATCAGGTAGTAGTCAGCGTCAAAGCTGGTCGGATTGCTACCATAGTCTTCCTGCTGCGCATAAGACGCGGCATAGGTGAATTTGCCGCCGCCGACGGGCTGTGCACCGGCAAGCCGGACGCCCAGAGTCTGTGTCGAGTTACCGGCTGAATCGTCGAAATCGAACAGGTAGGCAAAACCAGTCACTTTACCAATCGGTGTTGGGTGGCTGACATTCACAAATGTGGCGTCACCTTCAAAGTTACCGCTCGGCGAGTCGTCGCCAAAAATGCGGTTCACCTGCTGAACATAGCTTGCATCGATCACAAGTTTGCCGAGCGAGGTGTTTTGAAAGCGGATGCCGTCAAATGTCTGCTCATTCTGCCGCCAACCGACATTTCCGACAAAACGCGAGTCATCGAGAATAATGCGCTGGCGTCCGAGTGTTGTTGTTGTGTCCGGCAGGCTGGTATTGGTCAGCTGCAGACGGTTCAACTCGGTCACGTTCGGATCGGCGACAACCGGAAAGGTCGTGTTACCATTAATTGTCGAGTTGAAGTCATCGATAATGTCTTCGACATGATCAAATTCGATCAGGAACTTGGTGTCGTACGCTGCGCCAGTTTCAAGCCCGGCGCGGAACCGATAGGTGAGCGCATCTGCAACCCCTTCGGTGCGGGTTGCGGTGGTTTCCTGATCCACGGTTTCATAGCGCAGGCGTGCATTGAAGATCGGCTTTGATTCCTCGATCGCCGTCAGAAGCGGGCCCTTTGTCTCTGTATCGCCGTGACCATCGGCATGGGCCGATGTGAAGGCAGCACTGCTGACGACGAGCGCAATAGCGGTGCTGAGAAGTCTTGATTTGGTGGTCATAATCTGTCTCTTCGAATTTGCGGCGCCATTTGAAAACAGCGCAAAATGGGTGCTCGGCCATGCTCAAGGCACGGCAGTTGCTCAAGGTTTCAACATCGAAGATCCGCATCCGTCATCGGATGCTGGTTTGTGGCACTTTAGCCTGATTTTGGCCTATCAATTGCGGCTCGGTTCAACGACGCAGGCGGCTGCTTTTGGGGGTTTGTTCTTGTGCGAAGCAGCAATTGAGGTCAGTTTTTCGACCATCTTGCACTGAAATGGTGCAGTGCAATGCGCCCCGGCAGGGCTTTGGCCAGGTGGGCCGTCGTTCAGATGGCGCCGGGCACGCCATAGTCGGCTGCGCCGCGCGCGCGCCTGTGGAACGCCAGTCGCGAGGCATAGTCGAGCGGGTTTTTCGGCCGCACTAGCGCATCCGCCGGCGTGTCTGTCCAGTCGACAAGACGCGTTAGGAAAAAGCGCAGGGCCGCGCCCCTTGCCAGCAGCGGCAGCGCGGCGGTTTCGGCCTCCTCAAGAGGGCGCACCTCCTGATATCCGGCGATCAAATTGGCGCCGTTAGAGTAATTGTAGTCGCCCGAAGATTCGAACGCCCAGGCATTGATGCAAATTGCAAGATCATAGGCCAGCGCGTCGGTGCAGGCGAAATAGAAGTCGATGGCGCCAGAGAATTTATCGCCGATGAAAAACGCATTGTCGGGAAACAGGTCGGCATGGATTGTTCCACGTGGCAGGACTATGCTTTGCGGTTTCGCTTCGGCAATGGCGATCAGATCCGCTGCAATTTCGTCCGCCAGCCCGGGCCGCAGCGTATCGGCCACATGTTCACGGCCATGCCACAGTCCGGGCCATGCGGCCGGGCCGAGATCGTTGACGCGGTTATCGGAAAAGTCAGATGCGGCAGCGTGCAGCTGCGCAAGGCCGCGGCCAAGTTCCCGGCACTGAGCCGCGTTCGGTCGCTTTGGTGACAGGCCAGTCAGGAATGTCACGATGAGTGCATGTCGCCCGGCCAGTTGGCGCAGCGCCTTGCCGTCCTTGCCGCGCACAGGCCGTGGACAGGCAAAACCCTGATCGGCCAGGTGCTGCTTTAAGGCGACGAAATAGGGTAGATCGTCCGGGTTGGCGCGTTTCTCAAATAGCGTGAGAATGAACCGGCCGCGCTCGGTTTCCAGATAGTAGTTTGAATTCTCGACGCCCTCGGCAATGCCCTTGAAAGCCTGCGGCGCGCCGAGATCATAGTCTTCAAGAAACGCGGCCAGGGCCTCGTCAGAAACACTTGTATAGACTGCCACTTACTCTGCTCATGCTGTTGCGGGGAGCTTGTTTGCTGCCTCATCCGCCACATAGGTGCGCGTGCCTAACATGAACAGCCCTCCGCCGACTGAAAATAACACGCAAGCAATCGTACAAGCCATGCGCACGCCATAGCCCTTTGCCGTCTTGCAGGCTTCGACCAGCTCGCCGCTCAGTTCCGGGTCGCGAATGCTGCATCCAACATCAATCTGGCCGGCATATGCAGAGGCATTGATCGCGCTGCTTGTGAACGCATCAGCGACAAAGCCGACGAATGGTGGTCCAAGGCCGTAACCAATCAGATTGACGACAAAGAGAAGAATGGCGATGGCCGTCGCGCGTACGGTCAGGCTGACAACCGCCTGGGCGACATTGTACATGGCGCCGACATAGAAATACTGCAGAAGCCCTCCGAGCAAGAACGCGGCCATCGCAAACGTCAGTGAGTTGGACAGGAAGCCCACCGCAGCAATTGGTCCGCAAACGATCAGCGCAATCCCCGCGACCCAGCATGGTGCCGTCTCAGACCTTACTGACGCTTTTTCGACGAGAAAGCCGCCCAGGAAGGCGCTGATACTGGCCGCAACGCCTAATAGCGCCATAAATCGGATCGCGGTTTCGCCAGCGGAATAGCCGAAGAGATACTGGAACCAGAGGGGGTGGAAGCTTGTCAACGAATAGCCAGCGAAGGATGCGAGCGTTGCGCCAAACGTGATATACCAAAAGGTTGGCCGCTGCATCAGTTCCGAAAGCGCGTTGCGAAAGCTTGCCTTTTCCGGCTTTTTGGCGCCGGGCGGGTCAGAATAACCCCGCGGCGGTTCTTTGACGGTCATCAGGACAATGACACCGAGCAGCAGGCCAGGCGCGCCAATATAGATGAACGCTTCGCGCCAGGAGAAGAATTGCAGGATACTGCCGCCGAAAAGTTGCGCGAGCAGACCGCCAACCGTTACGCCCATCGCATAGGTTCCAAGCGCTGTCGCGCGCGCGCGGGGTGTGTAATAATCACTGATCAGTGAGTTTGCCGGCGGCGTACACCCGGCTTCCCCGACACCAACCGCCAGGCGCGCCAGCAGAAGGGTGAAGAAACCGACCGTAAACCCGCACAAGACAGTGGCGATGGACCATAGAATGACACAAACGCCGATAATACGCACCCGGCTCGACCGTTCAGAATAGCTCGCGATTGGAATACCCAGCGCAGTGTAAAAAAGCGCAAAACCAATTCCGGAGAGGATACCGAACTCAAAATTGCTCAGCCCGAATTCTTCGATAATGGGGCCTCCGACAACACTAATCAGGATCCGGTCGATAAAGTTGAAGGTGTAGACGACAGTGAGCGTGATAAGGACGTAGGTCCGATAGCCAAACGTGCCGTAGCTCTCACCTGTGTTTTGCGTCAACGTGGCGCCGCCGGTCATTTATACCCTCCTGAAATGGTTTGCAGCTTTGTGCAAACTCGATGTTTGACGGGACGGTAACGTGGCTTTGCGTCGGCGCAAGACACGATCGCGCAAATATCAGAGCAATCCCTCCGATTTGAAGCTTGTTACACCGCCGCGCGCTGCAATCAGGTGATCATGAATGGTGATCTCCAATGGCGACAACGCATCGGCAATCTCACGGGTGAGGTCAATATCGGCGCGCGAAGGTGTCGGATCGCCGCTGGGGTGGTTATGGACCAGGATCAGCGCGCTGGCAGACAGTTCCAGGGCGCGCCGGGCGATTTCCCGAGGATAGACGGGCGCATGGTCAACTGTGCCTTGTCCCATCAATTCATCTGCAATGAGCTGATTTTTGCGATCCAGAAACAGGACCCGAAACTGTTCGCGGGTTTCATGCTGGAGCTGGTTTCGCACATATCCCAGCAGCGTCGTCCAGCTTGAGATAATCGTGCGAGACTGAATAACCTCTTTCGAGGCTCGGCTCGCCAACTCGGATGTCGCCTTGATGTAGGCGGCGGCCGTCTCGCCCACACCTTTGACCTGAATGAGTTCGGTGTGTTCGGCGGCAAAGACACCGGACAGTGAGCCGAAGCGGGCGAGCAGTGCCTTGGCCACTGGTTTGACGTCCCGGCGGGGGATAAAGGCAAACAGCAAGGCTTCGAGCAGCTCGTAATCGTCGAGCGCATTCGGGCCGCGCGTCAGCAGTTTTTGGCGCAGGCGGTCGCGATGACCCTGCCAATGGGGTTTGTCAGATTGCGAACCTGGCATCGCTCAGGGCTGCATATTGAAGGGTGTATGAAGACCCTTGGGCGAGGATGAGAAGGTTTCGGCGCCGTCAGCCGTGACGCCGATCGAGTGTTCAAACTGGGCTGACAGCTGCCGGTCGCGTGTCACTGCAGTCCACCCGTCTTTCAGGATTGCCGCATCCTTGCGGCCAATATTCAGCATGGGCTCAATCGTAAAGAACATGCCTTCGCGCAGGACCGGGCCTGTGCCCGCTTTGGCTGAGTGGACGACGTTCGGCTCATCGTGGAACAGTCGGCCAAGGCCGTGGCCGCAGAAATCCTCGACAACAGAAAAGCGGTTGATTCGGGCGACTTCGGAGATGGCTGCCCCGATATCGCCGAAACGCGCACCGGGTTTGACGGCTGCGATCCCCGCCATCATGCCCTCATATGTCGCCTCCATAAGGCGGGTCGCGCGGCGCTTGGGTGTGCCGGCCGCATACATGCGTGAACTGTCCCC
>JBCCMX010000013.1:0-26225 GCA_039026135.1 Pseudomonadota bacterium
GCCAACCTGTTTGATGCCAAGCGAGATTCGCTCTTTCTCAGCATCAACGTCAAGGACGCGCGCTGTGACGGTGTCACCCTTGTTGAAACTCTGGATGGCTTCTTCGCCGGACTGTTCCCACGAGATGTCGTTGATATGCACCATGCCATCAAGGTCGGGGCCAAGACCGACAAACAAACCAAACTCCGTGATGCCGCGCACTTCGCCCTCAATATCAGTGCCGACAGGGTTTTCTGCCATGAAGGCCGACCATGGATTGTCCTGGGTCTGCTTCAGGCCGAGCGAGATACGGCGCTTGTCGCTGTCCACGTCAAGGACTTCAACCAGAACTTCCTGGCTGGTTGAGACGATCTTGCCGGGGTGCACGTTCTTTTTCGTCCAGCTCATTTCAGAGACGTGGATCAGGCCTTCGACGCCGTCTTCCAGCTCAACGAAGGCGCCATAGTCAGTGATATTGGTGACCTGACCGGACATGCGTGTGCCAATGGTGTATTTGGCTTCGATGTCGTTCCACGGATCGCTTTCCAGTTGTTTCATGCCCAAGGAGATACGCTGTGTATCCGGGTTGATCTTGATAACCTGGACTTTGACTGTGTCGCCAACGTTCACGACCTGGCTTGGGTGGTTTACGCGCTTCCAGCTCATGTCGGTGACATGCAGCAGGCCATCAATGCCGCCGAGATCAACAAAGGCACCATAGTCGGTGATGTTTTTCACGACGCCCTCGCGTGTATCACCTTCCTGCATATTGCCGACAATTTCGGCGCGCTGCTCGGCGCGGCTTTCTTCAAGGATGGCGCGGCGTGAAACCACGACATTGCCGCGCGCGCGGTCCATTTTCAAAATCGCGAAAGGCTGGACCTCATTCATCAGCGGGCCAACATCGCGCACAGGGCGAATATCAACCTGGCTACCTGGCAGGAAGGCGTTGACGCCGCCAAGATCCACTGTGAAGCCGCCTTTCACGCGGCCAACAATGGCGCCGCGGACCGGCTCTTCCTTGTTGTAATTGTCTTCAAGCGTAATCCAGCTTTCTTCGCGGCGGGCTTTATCGCGCGAGAGAACAGCTTCGCCCATCAGGTTTTCGATGCGGTCGAGATAGACCTCGACAATATCGCCGGGCTCGGGCTGCTTGTCTTCAAGCATGAATTCTTTCAGCGGGACGCGGCCTTCGGTCTTCAAACCGACGTCCAGCGTCAGGAAGTCACCATTGTTGGCAATCACAGTTGCGGGAACGACACGGCCTTCTGCCATTGAAGCAGCGCCGGCGCTCTCTTCAAACATGGCTGCAAAGTCATCGGTCGATGGGTTCATGGAATCTGTCATGGGGTCTCCGGTCGCGATCAAGGGGTTTCCGCCGGCAGCACCATTGCCACAAGGTCGGCCTCATTCGCGTGTCTGGTCAGGGCAAAAGAGCTTTTTGGATTTGGGCGAAAGCCCAGAAACTCTTTGAACTAGCGGGTGCGTATGTCTTCAATAACGGCCCGCGCCTTGTCCACCGCCGCGTCTATAGTCAGATCAGTCGTGTCGATCAAGACCGCATCTGCGGCGGCGACCATGGGCGCATCACTGCGCGAGCGGTCGCGGGCGTCGCGCTCTTTGAGATGTGTGATCATCTCGCCCAACGTAATGGGGTCACCCTTTGCCGACAGCTCGCGCCATCGGCGGGTGGCGCGTACTTCAATGCTGGCGTCGATCCACAGCTTCACATCAGCATTCGGGCACACAACGGTACCGATATCGCGCCCATCCAGGATCGCGCCGCCGGGTTGGCCCGCAAATTCGCGCTGCAGGTCCAGAAGCGCCTGGCGGACCTCGCCAATTGCGGCAACTTTCGAGGCGGCCTGGCCGGCTTCTGCTGTGCGCAGCTCGACTTCGGAAAACGTGCTCAGATCAAGTTGGCGCGCAACATTTGCCAATGCTGCGGCATCTCCAAACGCGATACTCTTCTTTTGGGCGGCGACACCCGCCGCACGGTATAACCGCCCCGTGTCCATATGCGGCAGACCATACCAGGCCGCGAGCCGGGTTGCGATCGTGCCCTTGCCCGATGCCATGGTTCCGTCAACAGCTATGATCATTGTCTGCGGCGGCCTGCCTATCCCAGCGCTTGCTCGTCACGCTCGCCGGTGCGAATACGCACAACCTCGCTCAAAGCATGAACGAACAGCTTGCCGTCCCCGATTTTTCCGGTCGAAGATATTTTCTGGATCGTATCCAAAGCCTCACTCAGTAGGGTGCCGGGCACCGCAATTTCGAGGCGCAGTTTCGGCACTTCCACGGTCTCGTACTCGGCCCCGCGATAGATCTCGGTTTTGCCGCGCTGGCGCCCGAACCCTTTGACCTGAGTGACGGTAATGCCCTCGACACCGAGCCCCAGCAAGGCGTCGCGAAGTTCGTCATATTTATGCGGGCGAATAATTGCGGTGATCATGCGCATCGGATTTTCCTTATCAGCACTCAATCCTAGTTGAACGAGCCGGCGGATCGCTTCGGAGCGCGACGGTAGGTCGGACTGGGTCCGGCGCCAGTGGTCCACTGTCTTGGAAAACTCGTTCGAAGCGACGAGTTGAATACGTTGGTCGAGCTTTTCCATACTGCTTCGTCTTCTGTTTGTGCCGGCCGGCGACCGGTTTGAGGGGCCATAAAGCCCTGTATTTACAACCAAACACACGTCACACAAAAAAACAAATATTAGTATGTTGACAAAGTTACACATCTTGCATATGTTTAGCCTATCGAAATCAACGGTGAACCAAAGGATTGGCCAGCGGCACCGCACTTAAGGAGATCGACATGACAAAATTGCTTTATCGCGGCGTTGAGTACTCTGACGATCAGCGCGCCCCAAAAACGCTTGCCGAGCAAATGCGCCGGTCAGAACTCGTCTATCGCGGCGTGGCACATGATGGAGAGCGCGCGACACCGCAAATAAACTCTTCTGTTGAGCTGTTCTATCGCGGTCACCGCTTAGCTTAAGCGGCAATAAAATACGGCTTGTTTGCCCTTGCCGGCAGCACCGCTTGAGCTGGAAGGTTGCCTCCTCGGGGGCAACCTTTCTCTTTGTCAGCTAGGTCTTGCGAATGTCTGCGCCAAGTTGTTGCATATGTGTCATGAAGGCGGGATAACTCGTTGCGATCATCGCCGCATCATCAATTAGAATCGGGTTTTGCGCCGCAGTTCCCATAATCAGCGCTGACATTGCAATGCGATGATCATGATGCGTGGCCACCATGCCCCCGCCGGGAACAGGTCCGCCGCAACCCTGAACGATGAAGCCGTCGGCCGTTTCTTCGACCTCAACGCCATTGGCTTGCAGCATGGCGACAACCGCGCTGATGCGGTCGCTTTCCTTGACGCGCAATTCTTCCGCGCCGGAGATAACGGTCTCTCCGGAGGCAAAGGCCGCGATGACGGCCAGAATGGGGAATTCGTCGATCATGCTGGGCACAAGATGCTGAGGGATAGCAGCGCCGCGCAATTCGCTTGTCTCAAACGACATATCGATCAAACGTTCACCGGCCGCGCTGCCGACATCCTCGGCTCCTATTCTTGCCCCCATCATTTCACAGGCTCGAAAGAAGCCGTCACGAGTGTCATTGGACATAACGCCTTCGACCAGCATGCCGCCGTGCGGGGAGATCATCGCAGCGGCTGCCAGGAACGCGGCTGACGATGGGTCGCCGGGCACAGATGTTTTCAGTCCGTGCAATGATTGCCCGCCCGCGATCGAAACTCGCGCACCCTTGCCTTCCGCGCGAACACCAATCTCGGCGCCGAACCCGCGCAGCATTTTCTCGCTGTGATCGCGGGTGCGGCGGCTCTCGCGCACGACTGTCTCGCCCTGGGCGCGAAGGCCGGCGAGCAATATGCTTGATTTAACTTGTGCCGATGCATGCGGCGGCCCGTAATTGATGGCCTGGAGCGTCGAGCGCCCATGAATTGTCAGCGGCATGCGCTTGCCTTCGCTGGCATCGAACCGTGCGCCCATTTGCGTCAAAGGGTCTATAACCCGGCCCATGGGCCGAGCCGAAAGGCTCTCATCGCCCACCATCTCCGCCGAAATGTCGTAACCCGCGACGACGCCCATCATCAGCCGTGACCCGGTGCCGGAATTGCCGAAATCGAGCGGCGAGGCCGGCGTTCGCAGACCATTTGCGCCAACACCAATCACCGACCAGTGGCCGTCTCCAAGCCGATCAACTTCCGCCCCCAATGCCCGCATGACTCGAGCGGTGTTCAACACATCTTCGCCCTCGAGCAGACCGGTAATGTCCGACGCGCCTTGAGCGAGCCCCGCCAGGATCAGGGCGCGGTGCGAGCAGGACTTGTCGCCGGGCGCGCGCAGTGTTCCGGTCATCTGTTTGACGGGGAAAGAAGTCCAGGTCACGGGCGGCACGTCCTAAAGCGTCGGGTCGAAAAGCATGTTTAGCGGAAAAGCGCTTTGACAGGGCCGAACGTTTCTGGCAAGCGCGCCAGCAATTAAAAGGTAAGACGGAAGATCATCCATGGCCGATCCAGAATTGGGTACCAAGCGCACCTGCCCCGAAACCGGTAAGAATTTCTATGATCTGAACAAGGACCCTATTGTCTCGCCTTATTCAGGTAAAGAGTATCCTCTTTCGTTCTTCGACACGCAGGTGACCAAGCCGAAGAAAACAACCAAGGAAGACGTCAAACCGGATCCAGAGTCCGAAGAGGCCGAGGACGAGGAAGAGGTCGACGCCGTCGAGTCTGCCGAAGGCGACGAAGATGGTGAGGCCGACAGCGAGGGGGAGGCCGAGGCGCTTCAGCTTGACGGCGACGACACGATCATTGCCAGCAGCGATGATGGTGATGACGAAGCGGCGCCTGGCGCTGTGCCTGCCGGGTTCTCCGAAGAGGATGACGATCTCGATGATGATGAGGAAGATATCGGGATCGATGGCGATGAGTTTGATCTTGGAGATGATGACCTTGATCTCGACGACGAGGCCGAGCCGGCGTCTGACGATGACAATTAGGGCTTGATCGCCCAGCGCGGAAAACGTATTCCGCCTGTTCCCTGAAAAATGGGGCCATAGCTCAGTTGGGAGAGCGCTTGCATGGCATGCAAGAGGTCGTCGGTTCGATTCCGTCTGGCTCCACCATCAAATGTTCGCCAAGTCTCCCGCGGCCAATTAGGCGTGACTAAAGAAGATAATCGGCCTGGATCTGATATTGGCTTTGCCGGCCTGGCGCCATGAAACTCTCATATAGATGGAAGCGATCGGCGAGAAACGGTTCGGTTCGTAAGAGCTGCATGTCTTCACTCCAGGTTCGCACGTCTTCAAGCGTCGCATCCCTGCAATAGGCGAGCGTAATGTGTGGCGCGAAGGGATGGTCATCCGGGCGCAAGCCGAATTTTGCGCCGACCTGCCGACACGCGGCGCTGAGACGGGCGAGGCCATCTTGTTCCTGAACCCGGGCATAAAGCGCGCGCGGGGCGCGGCGCCCAAACCAGCCGACGCCATTGACTTCCAGAGGGTCAATGGCCACCGACACACGCTCGAGCGCGTCCGCAATATCTTCGGCCTGTGCGCGAGACACGGCACCAAAAAAGGCCAGCGTAACGTGGTAGTGCTCAGCTGTGCGCCAGCGCGCGCCGGTTATCGGGGTTATGGTCTGCAGCAACTGTTCGGCGACATCGTCCGGCACGGGCAAGGCTGTGAAGAGTCGATGCATGAAGCGCTTTCTTCAGATCACAAAAAACCCGGCCATAGCGGCCGGGCTTCGGGCCATCTTCACCTGGCCCTAGGACGCGAGCGCGCCGAGTTTTCCGTAATGTTCTGCAAGCAGGTAATAGAAGGTCACGCGAGACTTGTTTCCACCTTCTGGCTTTAGGACTTCGCAGATCTTCTCAAGCGCTGCATCGAGTTCATCGTTTGAATCGGCCAGCCCAAGCTTGCCGCGGCACCACTTTTCGCGCACGCGCTGCAGCTCCGTTGTGTCAGAGCAGGAGACCAAAGAGCTGTCCCGGTTGCGCAACGCGATGCCGAGGTGTCCGACAATTTTCTCTGCGGCGGCCTGATTGTAGCCGTTCGCATACTTCTTGATATTGTCTTCGTACTTTGATGCGTCTGCCATGATGTTCCCCTTTTTGTATAAAGCTGCTTATCGTTGGTTTCAGTGCAGCTTGGCAGATGCTGACAGACAAAAAGAGAAAGTCAAATGGCTTCGGCAGGTCTCCTACGGGCACGGAGAAGGCTGTTCGATGTGGCAGGCGTTCACGCCCGCCTCAAGCTCATCGTTCCAGTCAAGATCGAACGCGTCGATACAGGTTTTCAACTGGTCCATCGTTGTTGCCCCAATAATTGTTGACGCCATGAAATGGCGCGTATCACAGAACTTGATGGCTAGATGGGTAGGATCAATGCCCGCCTTTTCCGCGAGGTCAAAATACGATTCCATTGCCCGGTTTGCGGGGGGTGTTTCGTATCGCTGCAAGCGGTTAAACAGCGCCTTTCGAGACTTTGGCGGCAAGGCGCCGCCGCGATATTTTCCGGTCAGATAGCCTTGGGCGAGCGGCGAATAGGCGAGCAAACCCACATCCTCGTGGACACACACCTCTTCAAGACCTTCTTCGAATGACCGGTTCACAAGGCTGTAGGCATTCTGAATGGACGCCGGGCGCGGCAGATCACGCGCTTCGGCCTCCGCTACAAACCGCATAACACCGAAAGCTGTTTCGTTGGAGAGGCCGATATGGCGTAGCCGACCAGCATCCACATGGCGCTGCAGATGACCCAAGATGTCCTCAAAAGGTTCGTAAGTGACCTCGAAATCGTCCGGACGCAGCCGCGATCCGAACAGGGGGGCCACCCGGTCGGGCCAGTGCAGCTGGTAGAGGTCAATATAGTCGGTCTGAAGCCGCTTGAGCGAGCCCTCGACCGCCTCGTCAATCGATGCCTTGTTGATGCGGGTCAGGCTTTCATTGCCCGAGCGATGCCAAGTCATTTGGGAGCGGCCAACAATTTTTGTCGCCAAAATAATGCCTTGGCGCTTTCCGGAGGCTTTGAACCAAGACCCGACTATCTGCTCGGTGCTGCCTTGTGTCTCTGGTCTCGGTGGGACGGCATAAAGCTCAGCCGTATCGAAAAAATTCACGCCGCGCTCGACCGCATAGTCCATTTGCGCGTGTCCATCGGTTTCTGTGTTTTGCTCGCCCCACGTCATTGTTCCCAGACAGCAGGAGGACACGTTCAAATCTGTCCGCCCCAGTTTCCTCAATTCAATCGCCATATTTTATCAGCCTCCATACTTGCCGGTAAGCTATGCATGATTGACACTGCTGACCAGCACGGTTTTTCTTGAAAAACAATAAAGCCTAGCCCATATTTGACCCAATCCGTGCACCGGTGCGCGGGCTCTTTGAAAAGAGGAAAACGATGAACGACTTTAACCCATCTATTGCCCGTGGCAGGACAATGGATGCCAGCGTCGATGCTGGCCTTCGGACATTCATGCTCGGGGTTTACTCGAAACTGACGCTCGGTATCGCGATCGCCGGTGCGCTGGCTTACATCGCTGGAACGGTTGATCCGATCACAGCGATCGTACTGTCGTCACCGATGTATATGATTATCGGCTTCGCGCCAGCCGCGCTGATCCTGATTTCCATGTTTGCGATGCGCAATCCAAGCCCGCTCGGATCGGCGCTGCTCTATTGGGCAATCGTCGCCACAGTCGGCCTCGGCATGGGCGTTTATGTCTATCTGGCGGCCAACGGCATCAGTACGACGACCGCTGGCGGTATTCAGCAATCGCTAAACTTTGGCACGATCGGCAAGGCCTTCTTTATTACCTCATCTGCTTTCGCGGCCCTTTCGCTTTGGGGCTACACAACCAAGCGTGACCTGTCTGGCATGGGCAGCTTTGCGATTATGGCGATCTGGGCCCTGTTTGCGGTTGCAATTGTCTACATGATTTTGCCGGCAATTGGCCTGATTGAGCATTCTGGCCCGATGGAGTGGATCATCTCTGGCGGCTTTGCGATGTTGTCTGCTGTGCTTGTCGCCTGGCAAACGCAAGAGTTGAAAGAGGGCTATTACCAGCTTGCCGGTAATCAGCGCGGCATGGCCGTGATGACATATTGGGGCGCGTTGAATTTCTTCATCATGTTTGTGAACATGTTCCGCTTCGTTCTGATGCTCTTGGCATCGCGCGAATAGGGCTGGCTTCCACAGCTTGAATAAGCCCCGGACCGCAAGGTCCGGGGCTTTTTTGTTGACCTTTTGTATTTGCCGGCCAATCTGGAACACAAGCGGAACAAGGCGAGCGTTCAGATGGATCAAGTCGATACAATGCGCACTGATGCCCGGCAGATCGCCGGCGGCGCGCTCTTGCTTCTCAATGATCATGGCTATGCCGGGCTCACCGAAATGACGCTTGCCAATGGCCGCCGCGCTGACATTGCAGCCATAGGGGCATCTGGCGATATAGCCATCGTAGAGGTGAAGTCTTCGATCGCTGATTTTCGCAGCGACCATAAATGGCCGGAATATCAGCCCTTTTGCGACCGGTTCTATTTTGCCGTCAGCGAACAGTTTCCGGCCGATCTCATACCGTCTACGGCCGGTCTTATCGTTGCTGACCAGTTCGGCGGTGCGATCTTGCGCCATCCCGATGAATGCCGCCTGGCGGCCGCGCGGCGTAAGGCCATGACCCTGCGGTTCGCGCGCCTGGCAGCCAGCCGACTTGCCTTGCCGCTAGACTCCGCAGGCGCAACCCCCTAGCAGCGCGCCATGAGTCTTGCCTATCCGATCGCGCCTGATGTTGACGCCGCCCTGAAAGGCGACGGCGCGGCCGCGCGCACTCGGTATGAGGCCGAAACAGCCGCCGCTGATCTTGTCGTCGGCGCACTGGTCACTGAATGGCACAAGCCCGAGGGCGATATTGAAATGCTGATATCGCGCGCCGAGGCCGGCGAGGCGGGCGGGTTTATCCAGGTCTATGAGGACCGTGATGGCCGCCCGGTGCTCGCGGTCACGTATTGGAAAACATCGACGCAGAAGATGAAGCCCAGGCCAGAAGCGCCGGCGCAGGCGGGCGGCGATGACCATACAGACGATTTATACTTCAAGCATGGCCGCACAAAGAAGCGCCGGCGAGCCCGCGGCAAACCGGATCCGAACCAGATGGATCTGTTTGGCGCGCCAGAGACCAAACCGTCTGAGACCTAGGCCGGCCTGAACGTCAAAGCGACGCCGTTGTTGCAGTATCGAAGACCGGTGGGGGCCGGCCCGTCATTGAAGACGTGGCCCTGATGGCCGAGGCATCGCGCACAATGGTATTCTGTTCGCGCGACCCACAGCTTGTTGTCGATTTTCGTCCCGACGGCGCCGTCAATCACATCC
The DNA here is from genome assembly GCA_039026135.1 of Pseudomonadota bacterium. Classification (GTDB taxonomy): domain Bacteria; phylum Pseudomonadota; class Alphaproteobacteria; order Caulobacterales; family Hyphomonadaceae; genus Henriciella. The sequence continues at coordinate 9,375 of JBCCMX010000013.1, forward strand.
CAGAAGCTTGGCCAGCCGGTGCCGCTATCATACTTGGTCCTGCTTTCAAACAGGGGGAGGTCGCAGCCGGCACAATGGAAGACGCCAGCGCGTTTTTCCTCGTTCAAGGGTGATGTAAACGCGCGTTCGGTCGCCTCCAGCCGCAGAACCGCAAAGGCGTCGGGGCTGAGCTGTTCGCGCCAGGCCTCTTCACTGACATTGCGCCAGGTCGATGTCGCATAAGCGTCTGGTGCATCAGCCGCGGCCTCGGTGCCGGAGCTTGGCGATGCAGAGCACGCGCCGACAATGCCAAGCGGCGCAGCGGTCAGGAATGCCCGGCGTGAGAGCGAGGAAGGAGACTTTTTGATCATGGTGGCCTATCTAGCATTCGCGCCGCAGATAGCGATTCACTTTCCCGTCAAATCACCGTTATTGGCCTATCGCTTCGCTGGCGTTTCGCGATTAGAACGCAACGCAGACACGACGAATAGGAGGAGTGGCCATGGATGATTCCGGCCAGGTCATGGTGATTGACGAGACAACCCGCGAAAAGCTGCGCCGCACAATTGAGCGGATCGAGCGTCTTGAAGAGGAAAAGAAAGAGGTCGCCGAGCAGATCAAGGAGGTTTACGCCGAGGCGAAAGCGTTCGGCCTCGATACCAAGGCGCTGCGCACCTGCGTGAAGCTGCGCAAGCAGGATAAAGATCAGCGTCAGGAGCAGGAGCTGGTGTTGGAAACCTATTTGCTTGCGCTTGGGGAAATCTAGTAGGCTGACTGAATGGCCCGCGAGATTGACGAGCGAAAAAAGCGAAAGGCCTTGCGGAAACTACGCAAGGCTGCCCAGCTTGCTGAGCTGGGCCAGGGGCCGCCGCTGTCAGACTGGGAAAAACAGTTTCTCGAAGAGGTCGAAGCGCGCGTCGAAACCTATGGCTCAGCCTTCGCGGATATTGAGAAGGGCGCGCTCGACGAACCGCTCTCGGCGCGCCAGACCATGAAGCTGCGGGAGATCGACAAGAAAGCTCGCGGCAAGAGCCGGACAGGCTTTGCAAGAAGGGGCAAGCCGAAACGCGCCGCCAATGTGCGTCAGATCAATGACGATGCCGAAGTGGCAGAGCCCGCGCCCGCGCCGCACAAGACGCCGCGTCTGGTATCAAGTCCAGTCAAAGGTGATCCTGGCGCGCCTCCGGCACGTAAGACACAGCAACGAAGCAAACCGAAGCTGCGTGTCATTCGCGGCGGCAATAAGGACGATTGATTGGGTTGCTGGCTACGGGCAGCTCAATCCGTTCGACAAGGACGCCAGATATGAAAACAGTCGTCATTACAGGTGCGTCGACAGGCATTGGCCGTGTCACCGCCGAACACCTTGCGACGCGTGGCTGGCGGGTTTTTGCGTGCGTGCGCAAGCCGGAAGATGGCGCGGACTTGCAAGCGGCCAATGCGACCATCGAAACGCTGCTGGTTGATGTTACCGATAGCGATCAGGTTAGCGCCGCGGTCGCCGCGGTTGATACCGCTCTGGCGGGTGCCAAGCTTGATGGCCTGATCAACAATGCGGGCATTGCGATAATGGGACCGCTGCCCATTCAGGATCTGAAAACTGTGCGGGCTCATTTCGACGTCAACGTGTTTGGACTTCTGACCGCCACGCAGGCCTTTTTGCCCCTGCTGGGGACGGACACTGAGCGGACAGGCAAGCCGGGGCGAATTATCAATATTTCCAGCTTGGGCGGGCAGCTGGCATCACCCTTTCTCGGCGCTTACACCGCGACCAAGCACGCGGTTGAGAGCATCACGGACAGTTTCCGCCGGGAGCTGCCCATGTTTGGCATTGATGCGATCTCGGTCGGCCCGGGCGCGGTCAGGACGCCGATTTGGGACAAGGCTGACGAAAGCGGTCAGACCCATCCCTATAATGATACGCCATGGGCCCATTCGATCGGTCTGTTCTCGCGCACAATGGTCGATTCGGGTCGCGATGGGTTGCGGCCGGAAACGGTTGCGCGGGTCATTGAAAAGGCGCTGACGGCGAAAAAGCCGAAGGCACGCTATAATCCTGTGCGGAACAAGTTCTTTCTCTTCACTCTGCCTTTACTTGCGCCCAAGCGCGCCGTCGATCGGGTTTTCTGGAAGCGGTTTGAACTGCTTGGGGAGAAAAAATAGACCGCGATAAGTTGCTCAATCGCGCCGCTTGCGTGCGTTGGGACCCCCGCGCGGATGGGCCCTATTTAACCTTTCGTTAACTAATGCTATAAAGGGGCGGGCGTAAAAAGGGGCGAATGATGGATATCTCCGTTTCGATCGAGCGGCTTATAATCGGCTTGTTCGTGGGATGTATGATGCTGAGCGTTAGTCTGCTGGACGGTATTTCACTTGAGCGTGAACAATATTCTGTGCGCGCTGAGGCGGCAGAGGCGCGGCAAATCCGTATCGAGCTGACCAGTCTCGACATTGACCTTGAGCGCTCCACCGGCGCGGATATAGCTTCGGTTCAGAGCAAGCAGACCCACGCTCTGACGGCGCTCGGCCGGGTCCGCACCACAGCCTCTATGCTGAACCGGCGCGCGTGCGCCTCAATCGAATGTACCAGCTATGGGATGGCGCCTCACGGCACCGTTCTTGACTATTATGAGGTCAGCGACAGCTGGCTGCGCGTCTCCCCGCCGGACGCGCCACATGAGGTCTGGGTCTCGCGCGACTATGCGGTGAATCTGACAGAACCGCGCTCAGGCTCACGTTTGGCCTGATCAGCCGCGCGGATGGGCGTTGGCGTGAACTTTCCGCAGATGTTCTGGCGCGACGCCGGTATAGACCTGCGTTGTTGACAGGCTGGCATGGCCGAGCAGGGCCTGAATGGCGCGCAGATTGGCGCCGTTTGCCAGGAGGTGCGTTGCGAAACTGTGGCGCAGCGCATGCGGTGTGGCGGTTTCCGGCAATCCAAGCGCCCCGCGCAGGATTTGCACCTGTTTCCTGACAATGCCGGGCTGAACCTGTTTGCCGCGTGCACCGTAGAATAGCGGCGTGTTGCGCCCGATCGGATAGGGGCAGCGCACGGTATAATCGTCAATGGCGGCCCTGACGGCGGGGATCAGCGGCACAATCCGGGCTTTGCCACCCTTGCCGGTAATCCGGATACGGTGCACGGCGGAGGCGACTTTTCCCGTCAGGTCCAGAGCTTCAGATATGCGCAGGCCGGCGCCGTAAAGCAGTGTCAGAATGGCAATGTCGCGCGCGGCTATCCACGGTTCGTCCTGCAGATCAGCGGCTGAGTCGATCATGTCAATTGCGGCTGTTTCGCTGACCGGGCGGGGCAGCCGACTTGGTTTTCCAGGACCACTCAGAAAATCAATTTCCGGATTTTCAACCCCATGGTGGCGGTCCAGCCAGCGGTAGAAGCTCTTTATGGCAGACAGCAATCGCGAGATCGAGGCATCACACAGGCCGTCACGGCGACGACTGGCCAGAAGCGAGCGAATGTCGCGGGCCTCAAGGTCAGCGAGTGTCTTGATGTTCAGCGGTTCGCCGAGATGGCTGTGCATGAAATTGAAGAATTCGGTCAGATCGCTGCGATAGGCCTCGACCGTATTGTCCGCCAGTCGCTGTTCGCGGGCGGCATAGTCAAGGAAGCCATCAAGCAGTGCCATGGGTTAGAGTATCGCGCGGTATGCTTAATGACGGGTTTCCGGCGGCGGCGGTTTTGGTAAGAAAGATATCAGATGCGCGTCGCCAGAATTCTCTTTCCCCTGCCCCTGCCCGAACCGTTCGACTATCTGGTGCCCGACGATGTGACGATCAGTCTGGGCAGCTATGTGCGTGCGCCGCTCGGCAAGATTGAGCGCACCGGGGTGGTTTGGGGGTTTGGTGAAGTGGCCGGGCGCGCGCTGAAAGCGGTGTCGCATGTCTTCGACGTGCCGCCCATGACGGCTGAACATCGCAGCTTCATTGACTTCTGCGCCCGCTATAATGTTGCCTCGCCGGGCCAGGTTATGGCCATGTCACTGCGCGCGCAAGGCGGTCTGTTGCCCGCGCCAGTGCAAACTGTCTATCGCCCCACCGCCCATCGCACCAACCGAATGACGCCGGCACGGAAGAAAGTCCTGCAAGCTGCGCATCTGGTCGGCCCATCATCAGCAGCAGAGCTCGCCCGCGCTGCCGGCGTGTCACCGGGTGTCATCAAAGGCCTGGTCGCGCAGGGCAGCCTTGAGGCCGATCACCGGTCCAGCGATCCTGAATTCGACGCGCCCGACGGCGCGCGCAAGGGCCGTGATCTTACCGTTGAGCAGGCCGCGGCGGGGCACGCGCTAAGAGACGCCGTCGCCGGTGCGGCGCATAAGGTCTTTTTGCTTGATGGTGTCACCGGGTCCGGCAAGACGGAGGTCTACTTTGAGGCGATTTCCGAGGCGCTGGCGGCAGACAGCGAGGCTCAGATTCTGGTTTTGCTGCCCGAGATTGCTCTGACCCAGGCGGTTCTGGAGCGGTTTGAGGATCGGTTTGGCGCGGCGCCGGCGCGCTGGCATTCCGGCTTGTCGGACGCCGAGCGTCGCCGGACGTGGCGCGAAACCGCCCATGGGCGCGCGCGGATTGTGATTGGCGCTCGGTCAGCGCTGTTCCTGCCGTTTCAGAAACTGCGCCTGATCATTGTCGACGAAGAGCATGATAACAGCTTCAAGCAAGAAGATGGCGTGACCTATCATGCCCGCGATATGAGCGTGGTGCGGGCGAAGTTTGAGCGCGCTGTGGCTGTGCTTGCCTCCGCGACGCCGGCCCTTGAAACCGTCGTGAACGCTGAAGCCGGCCGGTATAAGCGGCTGCGACTGACCGCGCGGCCGGGCGCGGCTCGCTTGCCCGATATCGATCTGGTAGGCCTAAAAGAGGCCCCGCCGCCAAAGGGTCAGTGGCTGTCACCTGTCTTGTCAGCGGCGCTTGAGGAGACGTTCGATCAGGCCGAACAGTCTCTGCTATTCCTGAACCGGCGCGGTTATGCGCCGCTTGTCATCTGCAAGGCGTGCGGCGAGCGCCTGAAAAGCCCCGGCACGGAAAGCTGGCTGAGTGAGCACCGCTATACCGGGCGGCTGATCTGTCACCTGACAGGTTGGTCCATGCCCAAGCCCAAAACCTGCCCCCATTGCGGAGCGAGTGACTCGCTGGCGGCGATTGGCCCGGGCGTTGAACGGATTGCCGAAGAGGTTCGCCGCCTGCTGCCGCGTGCGCGTATCGAGATTTTCTCGTCCGATACGGCCCGCAGCGGCAGCGAGACGCGCGGCATTGTCGAACGGATGGCGAGCGGTGAGATTGATGTTCTGGTCGGCACGCAGATTGTCGCCAAAGGTCACAACTTTCCGAACCTGACACTGGTCGGCGTGGTTGATGCCGATTCCGGCCTGCGCGGCGGCGACTTGCGCGCTGGTGAGCGCACGTTTCAGCTTTTGTCACAGGTGGCCGGGCGTGCGGGCCGCGCTGAACGTTCCGGTCGCGCGCTCATTCAGACGTATCAGCTGGACAATCCGGCCATGATTGCGCTTGCCGCCGGTGATCGTGATGGGTTTCTGCAGGTCGAGCGCGATGTGCGCGCTGAGCTCGGTCTGCCGCCATTTGGCCGGATGGCGGCGATGATCATGTCGGCGCCGGATGCGCGCATGGCAGAGGATATCGGTCTCCTGGCCGGGCGTAGCGCACCAAATGGCGATAATATCACCGTATTTGGCCCTGCCCCGGCGCCGCTTGCGATGATCCGTGGGCGTCACAGAATCCGCTTTCTGGTCACCTCGCCGCGGAACGTGGATTTGTCGGCCTATATGGCCGCCTGGCGGTCAGCCCTGAAAGTGCCGAATGCGGCCAGGGTTTCGATAGATATTGATCCTTACAGCTTTCTGTAGCGGGTCGATGACACAGGGCGTGCGAATCCGTCGCAGATAGAGCGTAGAGGGCATGTTGTCAGCCCGGATACGAAGTGCTAAGCGCGCCGGAAGCTTGAAATCAGGTCAGGTTCGCCGCCTTTTTTCCAGACAGAATTCGACGGGTCTTCGGGGCCTCAACATATGGACGGACCATTGGCCGCATCGATTGGAAATACTCAGAGCGAGGCTGCTCAACGCTATGCCAGCGCCCTGTTTGATCTTGCCAGCGAGAAAGACGAGCTTGCCTCTGTGGCGGCGGATTTGAAGACCCTTGAAGGCCTGTTTGGCGAAAGCGAAGACCTGCAGCGCCTGTCGACAAGCCCAGCATTTTCGCGTGAGGACAAGGTTAAGGCGCTTGTCGCGGTCGCATCGGCCGCCGGTCTTGGCAAAACGGTTTCGGGCTTTGTCGGCACGATGGCGCAAAATGGCCGGGCCAGCGATTTGAGCGGCGCGCTGATCGTTTTTGATGCGCTGTATGCTGATCATCGCGGCGTGAAGCGGGCTGTGGCCATCACGGCGAAAGAAATGTCGGCTGAACAGCGCAAGAAGCTTGAGGGAATTCTCGCCAAGGCTGTTGGCGGCGACGTCGAAATGGAAGCTGAGGTCAACCCAGCTTTGGTCGGCGGCATACAATTGCGAATTGGATCGACCCTGATCGATGCCAGTGTCGCGACGAAACTAGATCGAATGAACACCGCTATGAAGGGAGCCTGAGCTCGATGTCCATCAGCGCAGCAGAAATCTCCGGCATCTTAAAGTCGCAGATCGAAAATTTTGGAACTGAGGCGGAAGTCTCTGATGTGGGCCAGGTCCTGTCTGTCGGTGACGGTATCGCCCGGGTCTATGGTCTCGACAATGTGCAGGCTGGTGAGATGGTCGAGTTCGATGGCGGGGTGAAGGGCATGGCCCTGAACCTGGAAGCGGACAATGTCGGTGTCGTTATTTTCGGCGATGACCGCGGCATTAAAGAGGGCGCCAATGTTAAGCGCCTCGACGAGATTGTGTCTGCGCCGGTTGGCAAAGGCCTGCTCGGCCGCGTTGTTGACGCGCTCGGCAACCCGATTGACGGCAAAGGCACGCTGAAGGATGTGGCCAGCCGGAACCGCGTCGACGTCAAGGCGCCGGGCATTATTCCGCGCAAATCCGTGCATGAGCCGATGATGACGGGCATCAAGGCGATTGATGGCATGATCCCGGTTGGCCGCGGACAGCGCGAGCTTGTGATTGGTGACCGTCAGACCGGCAAGACGGCCGTTTGTGTCGACACCATTCTGAACCAGAAAGAAACCAATGCCGCCGCAAAGGACGACAGCGAGAAGCTGTTCTGCGTCTATGTGGCGGTCGGCCAGAAGCGCTCAACGGTGGCGCAGGTTGTCAAGACGCTCGAAGAACGCGGCGCGCTTGATTACACGGTTGTGATTACAGCGACCGCGTCTGAGCCAGCCCCGCTTCAATACCTTGCCCCGTTTACCGGGTGTACCATTGGCGAGTATTTCCGCGACAATGGCATGCATGCGCTGATCATCTATGATGACCTGTCCAAGCAGGCGGTGGCCTATCGCCAGATGTCACTTCTGCTGCGCCGCCCGCCGGGCCGCGAAGCCTATCCTGGTGATGTGTTCTATCTTCACTCTCGCCTGCTTGAGCGCGCCGCGAAGATGAATGAGGATTTTGGCGCTGGCTCCCTGACCGCGCTGCCGATCATTGAAACCCAAGCGAACGATGTGTCGGCCTATATTCCGACCAATGTGATTTCGATCACCGATGGCCAGATCTTCCTTGAAACCGACTTGTTCTATCAGGGTATTCGCCCGGCTGTGAATGTGGGTCTGTCTGTGTCACGTGTGGGCTCTGCCGCGCAGACCAAGGCGATGAAGAAAGTCGCCGGTTCGATGAAGGGTGAGCTTGCGCAATACCGAGAAATGGCGGCCTTTGCGAAGTTCGGCTCTGACCTTGATGCCGCCACGCAGAAGCTGCTTAGCCGCGGTGAGCGCCTGACAGAGCTTTTGAAGCAGCCGCAATTCTCTCCGCTGCAAATGGAAGAGCAGGTTGTGGTCATCTATGCCGGTACACGCGGCTATCTCGACGAGGTCGCGACCAAGGATGTGACGCGCTATGAGGCGGATCTGTTGTCTTATCTTCGCAATGAGAAGACCGATCTACTCACGCAGATCCGCGAAGAGAAAGCACTGTCAGACGGCGTCGAGGCTGGCATCAAGGATGCGCTCGAAGCGTTTGGTAAAACGTTCGCCTAAGACTTTAATTCGATATCGGAGCCCTGCCCTATGTCAGGCCTGAAGGAACTCAAAAACCGGATCTCAAGTGTGAAATCCACACAGAAGATCACCAAGGCGAAGCAGATGGTGGCGGCGGCGAAACTGCGCCGTGCGCAGGAAGCGGCCGAGGCCTCCAAGCCTTATGCCATGCGGATGGCAAACGTGGTGGCCAATCTGACCGGCTCCATGGGCGAAGGCGCGGGCGGGCCAAAACTGCTGGCTGGAACCGGGTCTGATCAAACCCATTTGCTGATTGTCATGACCGCTGAGCGCGGGCTTTGCGGCGGGTTCAACGCCTATACGGCCAAGCTGGCGCGTCAGGAAATCCAGCGCCTGCAGGGCGAGGGCAAGACCGTCAAGATTATCACGGTTGGCAAAAAGGGCCGCGAGGCGCTGAAGGGCGACTATGAGGGCCTGATGATTGATCATGTCGATCTCTCGCAGTCGAAGGACAAGTTTACCCCTTATGCGATTGCGCTCGGGCTCGACCTGTCAAAGCGCTATGATGTCGGCGAGTTTGATATCGCAACCCTGATCTTCTCAGAGTTCAAAAACGTTCTGACGCAGACGCCGAAAACGGTGCAGATGATCCCTGCCGAAGCGCCAGCTGATGCTGAGACAATCGATCTTGGTGGTGCCATCTATGTTTATGAGCCGTCTGAGCCGGAAATTCTGGAAACGCTGCTGCCGCGCTATCTCAACACGCAGATCCTCTCTGCGATGCTGGAAAATGCGGCGGGCGAGCAGGCCGCATCCATGACCGCGATGGACAATGCAACCCGCAATGCCGGCGAGCTGATCGACAGTTTGACGCTGCAATATAACCGCGCGCGCCAGGCGCAGATTACCAAAGAGCTGATCGAGATCATCTCAGGCGCGGAGGCGCTGTAATGTCATGTTGTTTTGCAGCTGTGAGAGTGATGGCAAGCGCCAAGCCGACCCGATTAATGCACGGCGAGCACGATGCGCGCCGCACCTTTACACAAAGTATCACCCGCTCCCGAGGAGACGTTTCGCATGAGTACTGAAAAAGCGACTGGCCGCGTTAGCCAGGTTATCGGCGCTGTCGTCGACGTTGAGTTTGACGATCATCTGCCCGACATTCTGAACGCGCTTGAAACGGACAATAATGGCAACCGCCTTGTTCTGGAGGTCGCCCAGCACCTTGGACAGAATGCGGTGCGCACCATTGCGATGGACAGTACCGAAGGTCTGGTGCGCGGTCAGGCGGTTGCTGATCTTGGCGCGCCGATCTCTGTGCCGGTTGGCCCGGCCACACTGGGGCGGATCATGAATGTGATCGGTGAGCCGATTGATGAGCGCGGCCCGGTTGAAACAGAGCTGCGCAAGCCGATCCATGCGCCGGCACCCGACTTTGTCGATCAGTCAACCGAAGCTGAAGTTCTGGTCACCGGGATCAAGGTGATTGACCTGCTTTGCCCGTACACAAAGGGTGGTAAGATTGGCCTGTTCGGCGGCGCTGGCGTTGGCAAGACCGTGCTTATTCAGGAGCTGATCAACAATATTGCGAAACTGTTTGGCGGCTATTCTGTCTTTGCGGGCGTTGGTGAGCGCACGCGCGAGGGCAACGATCTCTATTACGAGATGCAGGACGCCAAAGTGATCGACCTGGCCGGCGAGAGCCGCGCGACACTGGTCTATGGTCAGATGAACGAGCCGCCAGGGGCGCGGGCCCGTGTGGCGCTGACCGGTCTGGCCCAGGCTGAGTATTTCCGCGACGAGGAAGGCAAGGACGTTCTGTTCTTTGTTGATAATATTTTCCGCTTCACCCAGGCCGGCTCTGAGGTGTCTGCGCTGCTTGGCCGGATCCCGTCTGCGGTGGGTTACCAGCCGACACTGGCGACCGATATGGGCGGTCTGCAAGAGCGGATTACGACCACAAATAAAGGCTCGATCACCTCGGTGCAGGCTGTTTACGTGCCCGCCGATGACTTGACCGATCCGGCGCCGGCGACCTCGTTTGCCCACCTTGATGCGACAACCGTTTTGAACCGTGCGATTGCCGAGAAGGGTATCTACCCTGCGGTGGACCCGCTGGATTCCACAAGCCGTATTCTGGACCCGCTGATCATCGGTCAGGAACATTATGAAGTGGCCCGGGGCGTGCAGGAAATCCTGCAGCGCTATAAGGAGCTTCAGGACATTATCGCCATTCTCGGCATGGACGAACTGTCCGAAGACGACAAGCTGGCCGTGGCGCGTGCGCGTAAGGTTGAGCGCTTCCTGTCACAGCCATTCGACGTGGCGGAAGTCTTCACTGGCTCCCCAGGTGTTCAGGTGAAACTGGAAGACACCGTGGCTGGCTTCAAGGGCCTGATCGAAGGTGAGTATGATCACCTGCCAGAGCAGGCTTTTTATATGGTCGGTTCAATCGACGAAGCCAAAGCCAAAGCCGAGAAAATGCTGGCTGACGCTTAAGCGCACTGACGGGACCTGAAGGCAAACGCGATGGCTGATAAACTGCAATTCTCACTCGTCTCGCCCGCCCGTGAGCTGTTCTCGGGCAAGGTCGACCACGTCATCGCGCCTGGCAGCGACGGCGAGTTTGGCGTTCTGGTGAACCATGCGCCCTTTATGAGCACACTGAAGAATGGTGTCGTGCGTGTGCTGGAGGGCGGCGAGACGACGATGCGTCTGTTCGTGCGCGGCGGCTTTGCCGATGTCACGCCGGCTGGTCTGACCATTCTGGCCGAAGAAGCGGTCAATATGGACAGTGTTGACGCCGAGCAGGTCCAGAAAGACATGGAAACGCTCAATCAGGCGATCCTGGCGGAAGATAAAGACAGCGGAAAAGCCGCGGCGCTTCAGGAAGAGTATGACTATCTCGACAGCCTGAAAAAGGCGCTGCTCAGCTAGCGGCCTGTCCGGCATCTATGCGCCTGATACCATGTTGGATAAAGGCGAAAAATTTCGCCATAAGATTCGCCACTAAAACGCCATAACGGGCAGATTCGCCATAAAATGACCGGCTTAGCCAAATACGGCGACGGTCTGGCGCCCGACAATGGCCGGCGCGCCCCGGCGGTTCCAGAGCATCATTGCCTGAGCTGAATAGCCTTGAATGGCGGTCTCGGCTGTTAAGCGTGTCAGCCACCAGCCCTGCTCTGTTTCCAGATCGTCGCTTAGAAACTCGACCATCCATGTCATCGAGCTGAACGGGGCAAAATCCGTCATCATCGGAAAAATGGCGGGCGGCGGGGCGTCTGCAAGCGCGAGCACAGCGGTCGCATCGGTTGGCGCCTTTGGGTCTGTATGGCGCAGCCAGAGCGTCACGCTGGTCGCCTCGGTGCCATCAAGCGGGCGACCACCATCGACGAGCCGGAAATCAAAGTTTCCGAGGAAGCCCGGACGGATCGCGCCTTCGGGAAAGAAATCGTCTGTATCGTCTGGCGCGCTGTGATCGGGGACAAGCAGGTGATTGAAGTCGAGCTGGCTGGCGCGCCGCGCGCCAAAGCCAAAGATGCAGCGCGCCACGACGCCGGCCTCTGTGACGAGGTCAACATTGACAAAGGCGGTGTTCTTGCCGCGCCGAAGCAGTTTGGGCGCAACGACGACATGTCCGCCAACCGGGCCGATAAAGGCGACCTGCGCGGAGCGCACCGGCAGGTCTTCGACGACCTGCCGCGCTGATTCCAGGGCCAGGGCTGCGGTTAGTCCACCATAGGTCGTGCGCCCCTGCATCCAGTCTTCGGGGATATTGGTCTCGATCCGGCCTTCGCGGCCATGTTCCAGCCCGGCAAGAAGCTCTGTATAGGTGGTCAAAACCCGTCCTTGTTCGTGGTCTAGTGCTGGCTCTCTGGTGTTGTGACTTTCAGCCCGTCAAGCGCGTCACTGACCGTGATCTGGCAGGACAGGCGCGAATTGTCTTGCACGTTCTCGGCGAAATCCAGCATGGATTGTTCCATGTCTTCAGGCGATCCGACCACTGCGGTGAACGCCGCGTCGACATAGACATGACAGGTGGCGCATGCGCATGCCCCGCCGCAATCGGCGTCGATGCCCGGGATCGAGTTCTTGATCGCAGCTTCCATTACGCTCTCGCCATTGCTCGCCTCAACCGCGCGCTCTGTGCCTTCGTGATCGACATAGATGATTTTTGCCATTTTGATCGTGTTCTCCTATGCGGCGCCGGCCGCGATTTCTTTCATGGAAATGGTTGTATCTCGAAGTGTCTCAGAAGCAAGATAAGCCCCTGACATAATGAGCTTTTTCGAAGCCAGAAATTCGGGCGGGCTGTTCACCGCGTCGACAGCGATCAATTTGCCTGCCTTGAGGTAGAAGGCGGCGAACTTGCGCGCCTGTGGATCGCCGCGCACGACCACATCGTCATAGCCCTGGGACAGCCCGGCAATCTGCAGTTTAAGATCATATTGATCAGACCAGAACCATGGGCAGTCTTCGGGCGGTCTTGGCTTGCCCATTATCGCGGCAGCGGCGAGCTTGCCCTGTTCGATCGCATTGTGGACGCTTTCCAGGCGCCCGGTGCGGTCATAGTGGACCAGCGGGCGCGAAGCGCAGTCGCCGGCGGCGAAAATCCGCGGGTCGTTGGTGCGCGCGTCGCGGTCGGTGACAATGCCGTTCTCGCAGGTCAGGCCGGCGGCCTTGGCGAGCTCATCATTGGGCAGAATGCCGATCCCGACCAGCACCAGATCAGCCGGGATCTCGCTGCGATCATCGAGCATGGCGGCCTCGACAGCCTCGCTGCCCTTCAGCATGGTGAGCGCGGCGCCGGTGCGAATGTCGACGCCTTTGGCTGTGTGTTCGGTTTCGTAAAACGCGCTGATCACAGGGCTTGTGACGCGCGCCAGAACGCGGTCTGCCATCTCCAGAACAGTGACATCAAGCCCGAGGGCGTTGGCCACAGCGGCTGCTTCAAGGCCGATATAGCCCGCGCCGACAATCACCAGTTTCTGCCCGTCCATCATCTGTGGCCGGATACGCTCAACATCGGCGAGCGTGCGCAAATCATGCACATTGGTGAGGTCCGCCCCGGGCAGAGGCAACGGCCGGGGCCGCGATCCGGTGGCGATAATCAGCGCGTCATAGGGCACGCGTCCGCCATGCTCGATGGCGACTTCCCTGGCGTCGCGGTCAATTCTGATGGCGCGGGTCGAGAGCACAAGGTCGACGCCATTATCCTCGTACCAGACTTCAGGCTTGAAAAAGAGGCGCTCTTCGGCGAGCTCGCCCTTCATATAGGCTTTGGATAGAGGCGGGCGCTGATAAGGCAAAGCGGCCTCATCACCGATCAGGGTGATTTTGCCCTCAAAGCCGAACTGGCGCAGGGACGCGCACGCCTGCGCCGCCGCTTGTCCGCCGCCAATAATGACCACATTTTCAGCTTGTGACAGGTCCATTCGAGCAGTCTTTCCTCCAGGCATGCCGGCATGTCAGCCGGTCTAAACGGTTCTTAGCTAAGACTTTTCGCGTGGATCGCCATGTGTCAAAAGGTTTTTGCGAGGGCAGGCACGATTTTGGACACGCAAATTATCCCAATCGACACGCTGGCACAGACCGAGGCGCTGGCCCGCCGGCTTGGTGCCATTGTGCAACCGGGTGACTTTGTTGCCCTATATGGCGGGCTTGGCGCCGGCAAGACGACCTTTGCGCGCGGCCTGATCAGTGCGGTGTGCGGCACGCCGTGCGATGTGCCGAGCCCGACCTATACACTGGTGCAGACCTATGACGGGCCGGCCTTTACGATTTTCCATATGGACCTTTATCGCCTTGAGCGCCCGGAAGATGTTTTCGAGCTTGGCTGGGACGAGACCGCAGAGGGCCTGACCCTCGTGGAATGGCCAGAGCGGGCCGGGGCGTATTTGCCCGAATGGCGGCTCGATATGCGATTTGAGGCGGTGGCCGAGACGCGCAAAGTAAGGCTGGAACCGTGCGGCGAAGACTGGCAGACACGGTTGAATGAGCTCTGACACAGATCGATCGCAGCTGATTGAGACTTTTCTTGCCGATGCCGGCTGGCGCGATGCCGAGCTCACATGGCTTGGCGAGGATGCCTCAACCCGGCGCTATGCCCGGCTGGTGCGCCCGTCTGGCTCGGCTTTGCTGATGGATGCTCCGCTGGTGGAGGATGCCCCATGCGCGCCTGGGATGAGCGAGGCGGAGCGCGCTGCGGCCGGATGGAACGCGATGACGCGCCTGGCCGGATCGCGGGTCGAGGCCTTCGTTCTGTTGGCCGAGCATTTGCGTGCCCAGGGGCTGCGCCCGCCGGAAATCTATGCCTATGACAGTGCGGCGGGCCTGGCGCTGATCGAGGATTTCGGACATTTGCGCGAGTTTGCCCGCCTGATCGAGCGCAGTGAGGCCGATGAGGTTGATCTTTATCGCAAGGCGGCCCGCGATCTGGCGCATCTGCACACAAAGCCGATCCCGCAGAGCCTGTCGCAGGATGGGCTGGTCTGGCCGATCCAGACATTTGATGCGATGGCGCTGCGGGCGAATGCTGATCTGTTTGCTGACTGGCTGCATCAATATGACGAACGTGCGCGCATGAGCGATGCGGACCGGGCGCGATGGGAAGCGGCGCGCGATGGCCTGATCGCGCAGGCAGAGGCTTTTCCGCGGGCATTTACCCTGCGCGACTATCACGCGGAAAATCTGCTCTGGCTGCCGGAGGGCAAGATCGGTGTTCTGGACTTTCAGGATGCGGTGATTGGCTGGGATGCCTGGGACATGGCGATGCTGACCCAGGATGCGCGCCGGGCCGTTTCGCCGGAGGCGGCGCGCGCGGCCATTGACGCCTATCTTGAGGCCTCCGGGCAGGCAGAGGCGGCTTTCCAGAAGCGCCTGGCCGTGATCGGCGCCTTGAATGCGCTGCGAATCACGGGCGTCTTTGCCCGTCTCGTCAAACGCGATGGCAAACAGCGCTATACGAGGTTCATGCCGCGCCAGCAGGCGCTGCTGGCCAGTAACCTGCGCCATCCCGAAACCCGCGACATGGCCGGCTTCGTCCGCGATGTTGCGCCCTTTATTTTTGAGGCTGACGCATGACGACAATGCCCCATACAGCCATGGTTCTCGCGGCCGGCCTTGGCACGCGGATGCGCCCGCTGACGGAGGTGACCGCCAAGCCGCTGATTGAGGTGGGCAACAAGAAGCTGATTGATCACCTGCTCGACAATCTGGTGGCGGCCGGTGTGCGCCGGGCAGTGGTGAATGTGCATTGGTTTGCCGACCTTGTCGAAGCGCATGTGAGGGCGCGCACTGATCTTGACGTGGTGATCTCCGACGAGCGCGATCTTGTGCTTGAGACAGGCGGCGGCCTTGCCAAAGCGCGCCCGCTTTTGGGGGATGATCCGATCCTTGTAGTCAATACCGATGCGTTTTGGGGACCGGCCGGGGCAGAGCCGCTGGCGGAGCTGGCAGATGCCTTTGATCCGGATGTGATGGATGAGTGTCTTTTGCTGGCCGATACCGGGCGCAGCCTCGGGTTTCACGGAGCGGGCGATTTTTTCAGTGATGATGGTGTCTTGCGCCGGCGCGGCGAGGCCGACTGTGCGCCCTGGGCCTATGCCGGCATCCGGATCCTGAAGCCTCAGCTTTATGATGGCGAGCCGGTCGAGCCGTTTTCAGCGAACCGGATCTGGAACCGGATCCTGCCCGCCGGGCGCGTGCACGGCCATCCGCTGGACCGGTTCTGGCTGCATGTTGGCGACCCCAAAGCCAAAGAGGACGCAGAAATGTGGCTTCTGTGTCATGGCGGATGAGCAGCCTGTTTGCACCTGGCGCCGATAAAGTTCTGACGATCCCGCCAGCGGCCAATTTTCTGCGCGAGCTCGCCGCAGCGCTGAGCGGAGCGGAACAAGCCCGCGATGATCCGGGCTGGCTGAGCGAGGCGATCATATATGTGCCCAATCAGCGCTCTGTGCGAAATCTTGCCCAGGCGTTTTTGAACGTGGCGTCCGGGCGCGCCATGCTGTTGCCAAACATTCGCGCGCTCGGTGATCTGGAGACCGATGAGCCGCCGCCAAGTGCCGAAGCCGCGCTGGCTGACCTGCCGCCGGTCATCAGCGCCGCGCAGCGCATCGGACAGCTGACGCGGCTAGTTCTGGCCTATTACAGCGCGCAGGGAACCGACCTGCCGGCAAGCGGGGCCTTGTCGGCGGCCCAGGAGCTGGCGCGCCTGCTTGATCAGGCTGCTCTGTCGGGCGAGGCTGATCTGTCCAGGCTGAACGAGATACCGGTCGACCGTGACCTTGCTGCCCATTGGGAACGCTCGGCCAGTTTTCTGAGCATAATCACCCAGCAATGGCCGGCCAGGCTGGACGATGCCCAGGCGATGGACCCTTATGCGCGCCGCTTTGCCGCCGCCGAGGCGCTGGCCGATCATTGGCGGCGCGCGCCGCCGCAAGCGCCGGTGATTATTGCTGGATCGACAGGTGCGACACCGGCAAGCCGGGTCTTGATGGATGTGGCGCGCCAGTTGCCAAACGGGCTGGTATTGCTGCCCGGGCTAGACCAGGATGCCTCTGGCGCAATGTGGGAGCGCGTTCTAAGTACGCCGAGCCATCCGCAATTTGCCATGGCCCAGGCATTGCGCACGCTTGGACTGACGCGCGGCGATGTTGGTGACTGGCGCGCCACATCCATCAAGACCCGGCTTGCCGGTGTCGCACCTGTCGATCCAGCAATAATCACCGGCGCTTGCGGCGGCGCGCGCCGCC
>JBCCMX010000014.1:0-25372 GCA_039026135.1 Pseudomonadota bacterium
CGCGGCATCAATCGCCGCTTCAGCATCGCCCAGGACCATTTTCTGCGGCGCCTCTAGCTCGCTGCCAGCCGCCTTGGCATCCGCCACGGATACCAGAACCGGCTTCTCCGCATAGGTAATCTTCGCTAGCTTCGCCGCAGCGCGGGCCGCCGCAATCGATTCCGCGCCGACCGCAAACAAGGCCTGACCATGATACTGCACATTGCCAGCGGCAAATAGCGGATCATCGGCCACCACTGGCCCAATATCATTTGGCCCCGGCACGTCCCCGGCGCTGATCACAACGGCGACACCGGGCGCTGAGCGCACCGCGCTAAGGTCAAACATAGTGATGTCGGCATGCGCCCGCTCGCTCATCGCAATATACATATGCAAAAGCCCGGGCGGCTCGGGCAGATCGTCAATATAGCGCGCCGCACCAGACACATGCTTGTCGGCGCTGTCATGGCGCATGGCCTTATGGACATGGTTCAGCGCAGGCGCCTCAGAAACGGGGCGAGCAGTATCAGGCATCAAGCGGCTCCATATCCAACAGACGTGTCACCGCCGTGCCCGGCTGGCGCTCAAGCCCAAGCCTGCGGACAAGATTGCTGGCCGACGCCATACGATACCCGTCCGAGGCGCGCATATCCGTGATCGGCGCATAATCCTGTGTCAGCGCGTCGGCCGCCGCATCAAAGGTCTCAATCGACCAGCGCTGCCCGGTGAGCGCCGCCTCACAGGCTGGCGCACGCTTCGGCGTGGCGGCCATACCGCCATAAGCGACGCGCGCAGAGACAATCTTGTTACCCTTACAGCGCAGGCGGAAAGCGCCGCAGACAGCAGAAATATCCTGATCGAAACGTTTCGAAATCTTATAGGTCCGAAACACCTCACCATCTCTCGCCAGCGGCACGCGCACCGTCTCGACAAACTCCCCGGGGGCACGATCCTGTTTACCATAATCGATGAAGAAGTCTTCCAGCTTCACCGTCCGGCGGGCGCCACCGCGATTGAGAACAAGCTCAGCATCCAGCGCAATCAGCGCCGGCGGGGTGTCACCAATCGGCGAGCCATTGGCGATATTGCCGCCAATCGTTCCGCTGTTTCGGACCTGAACCGAACCAATGCGCCGCACCAGTTCGCCAAAGTCCGGATAGTCCCGGCCGAGCCGGTCCCAGGCATCGCTATAGCGCACGCCCGCACCGATTTCGAGCCAGCCATCCACCTCGTCCATGGCTTTCAGTTCGGCGACATCATTGATGGAGATCAGCGTCTCCAGAACTTGATGATGTTTGGTCACCCACAGGCCAATATCCGTCGCCCCGGCCAGGAAGACAGCGTCCGGATGCGCGCTTGCCACTTGCGCCAGCTCATCAATCGTGCGCGGGGCAAAATAGCGTTTCTGCACGCCCGCCAGCGTATCAAGCCACTCAAAGCTCAGCATCTCTCTGCGCGCAATAGCATCAAGCTGTTGTAACGTTTCAGGTGTGCCAAACGCGGTTCCGTTACCGGCGCGTTCAGCGGCTTTCACGCTCGCATCCCTTATCGGTCCATATCCCGTACAGCGGCAAAGATTTCCGGCAATCACATCGTCAATGCGATCAGGAAGGGCTGCATCACTTGCCTGATGGTGGGCAAACAGCGACATCACAAATCCCGGCGTGCAAAAGCCGCACTGCGCCCCATCGCAGTCTGCCATGGCACGCTGGACCGGATGCAATTGTCCATCCTTGACCAGGCTCTCCACCGTGATCAGTTCTTTGCCATCCAGCATGGGCAGGAAAACAATACAGGCATTGATCGCGCGGTAGACCACACTGTCGCCTTGGCGCTCGCCGACCGCGACCGTACATGCGCCGCAATCGCCCTCCGCGCAACCTTCCTTGGTCCCGGTGCGCCGGGCGGTATAACGCAGCCAATTCAATACAGTCTGGGTTGGATCGACATCGGTCAGTTCGATGACCTCACCATCCATGATAAAGCGAATAGGCGTTGTTTCTGTCATAACTGGTTATGTGTTCAACATTCAGGCAATGTAAAGCGGCTTGCACAAACGCGGCGCATCCGGTGAGAAAACGGACAAAAAATACGCAATTTCATGCGGCTCCTCCCGCCTCTGCCACAAACTCACGCATAACCTAACAGCTTTCAGCCATCGGTCATATGCGGCCAAAGGGAGGTCCCTGATGAAACTGCCCAAGCCTGCAAGCAAAAACGTTTTTGGTGCCGGCGCCCTGATTGCCGCCGGCGTATTTGGCCTCACCGCCTGTACTGCGCCAGAGGCGCCGACCGAAGCTGCGGCGCAAACCGTTTCGGTTGAGGAAAATTGCTTGCCGGGCAAAGCTTGTGATGCGCCGATTCCGGTGAAAGTTGTCGTGGTCAGCATGTTTGAAATTGGCGAAGATACAGGCGACCAGGCAGGCGAGTTCCAGCTGTGGAAAGAGCGCCGAAATCTCGACACCAAATTCCCTTTCCCGCACGCCTTTCATGATCTCTACTACAATGAGGAAAGCGGCATTCTCGGCATGGTGACAGGCATCGGCACAGCAAAAGCAGCCATTTCAACCATGGCCCTCGGCCTCGACCAGCGGTTTGACCTAAGCCAATCCTATTGGCTTGTCGCCGGTATTGCTGGCATTGATCCGGAAGATGCCTCCATCGGATCGGCGGCCTGGTCAGCCTATCTCGTCGACGGCGACCTTGGTCATGAAATTGATGCGCGCGAAATTCCGGATGACTGGGAAACCGGCTTTTTTGCACGCTATACCGGCGGTCCCTATGATCCAGATCGTCCCGACCCAACCGGCGAGCTGTTCGTGACAAATAAAGCCATGCGCGATTGGGCCTACGAGCTGACCAAAGACGTCGAATTGCCCGACAATCCGGCCATTACCGAAGAGCGTTCGCACTTTACCGAGCATCCAAATGCCCAGCTTCCGCCGTTCGTGCTGAAAGGCGGACACATCGCGGCAATGACCTTCTGGCATGGCGCTCTGATGAATGAATGGGCGAATAAGTGGGTTTCGTACTGGAGCGACGGCGAAACCGACTTTGTCACGTCCGCCATGGAAGACACAGGCTCCTATCAGGCGATCACCTATCTCGATAATATTGGCCGGGTCGATAAAGACCGCTTCCTCGTTCTGCGGGCGGGTAGCAATTACACCATGCCCCCGCCTGGCGTGTCAGCCGCTGAATATCTCCTGGGGGAAAATGAAGGCTATGCAGGTCTCGATGCTGCATTGGAGTCGCGCGAGAATGTTGGGTCGGTGGTCATCGACGAGTTGCTGGTGAACTGGGACGTCTACAAGGACATGCCGCCGGCCCAATAGGCCACTATTGGGGCCTCAATACGCCCTTTTCATCCCGGCGTAGCGGGCTTGGCTGCGTCGGCAAGGGCTTGCCTTTTGTTTCGGACAGGCTGACGCCGTGAGGCCAGTCTGGCGGCGCAATCGCCACATAACGGGCATACCCGCCACTTCCTCCCAAAGGCTTGGCAAAACCGACGGAAATCAGTGCGCCATATTCGGGCACCTGATCGAGATTGGCGACGCCTTCAGCCTGCGCAAAATTATTGTGCATCAGCCAATACTCGCCCTCCAGCGTTGGGGTGGTATCCGTGTCGAGCGGCTCATGGCCATGAAATAGAATGTCGCGTTCATTGTGCAGAAATTTCAGGGCCTCTAACCCAACGCCCGGAAACGGCTTTTGATTGAACCGCTCAATCTCGCGCCAGCGTTTGTGCCAGTCAGACCGCACCATCACCACAGCGCCGACTGGGATTTGTCCATATTGCGCTTCCCAGTCCAGCACATCTTCAACCTGAAGGTGGTAGCCTTCATCGGCAGCCGCCTTATCGACTATATTGATCACCACCAACGGATGCAGCGCATAGCTTGCGGGCACATCGCTAATTGTCGCCCCCATCGGGTTCCAGTGGGCTGGCGGGTCCAGCTGCGTGCCGTATTGGTCGGTCGGAAGCGTATATTCGGTCGCGATAAAGCCGTGATATTCATACGTGAATTCATCACCAACACTGGCATAATCGCCCATGTCGGACCGCGCGCGCGCCGGACGAAATTCAGCGCGGCCAAACCCGCCCCAGACGGCCTGTTCCGGCTCAAAGGCATGGGTCAGATCGATATATTTGGCGTCCTCGAAATAGGCTGTATGGACATCCCAAAGGGTCATCGGCTCGGCTGGCGGCGTATCAGTTGCCGCGCGACATCCGGCCAACACGAAAAGGCTCACGGCTCCGATCTGCCATTGTCTGTTCACGGCCTGCTCCCTTGCTTTGCGATATCTCGTCTAGTCGTAGGCTTCGAGAAACGCCAAGACAAGCGCCGCATTATTTTCAGACGCCAGCACTTCGAAAATCGGATACTCATTCTCGCCTCCGCCGCCGCCAGCAAGGTCTGACAGGCTGCGAAAAGCGATATACGGGACATCATTAGCATAAGCGACCGTACCAATCGCCGAGGTCTCCATCTCCAGGACCTGGGCGTCGAACGTCTCAAAAAGATACTCGCGGAACGCGGCATTGTCCATAAAAACAGAGCCGGTCACACCGGCGCCGCCGAACACAATTTTCGGTGTACGTGGCAGACAAACATCCTCGCTCGCACACGCCTTCATCTCGGCTGTTTCAGCCGCGACCTTTGCAATCTCCATCAGGCCTTCATCCACCGGATACCAGAACCGGCGATCAGAGGAGTTCGGGTCTGCTGCATTGGAAACCGGCATGCCGCGCGGGCCCATAAACATGAAGGGCTCAAACTCCGGCCCAAGTCCAGGGTGTGGGACATATACGCCAGGATCGGTTTCACGCATAAAGACCATCTCATTATACTGGCCCCATTTGCTGGCCACGGTGACGTCAGCGTACGACAGATCCGGATCGACGCCGCCGGCAACGCCGCTGACGACAATCGCTTCAACGTTGAAATGGTCGATCAACAGCTGCGTATTCATCGCCGCGTTGACCAGGCTGATCCCGGTCGCGAACAGGATCACTTCCTCGCCCGCCATATCACCCGTCCAGAAAGATACGCCATTCTCCTGATACTCAACACCGCTCTGGAGGAACGGCATGAGCGCCTCAATCTCGGGTGCATAAGCCGTGGCAATGGCAACGCGCGGCACGGTGTCAAACTTGCCGGACATATCAATCGCCGCGCCTGTCGGCGGAAGCGTTTCGCAAGCGCTCAGCAGCATCGCACAGGCTGCCCCGATCCATCTCAACGACATGTCCGTCTCCTGTCTTGTCTCTCGTCTTGCAGCTTCATTCACAAAGCACCGCCTGGCAACGGGTATGAATATGGTCCACGCGCAAAATCAGACCATGCCAAACATTCAAGCACCGGACAAAAAAACGCCGCCCGGTTCTAGGGCGGCGTCGGTGTTTCGTCTGCGTGATATCGGAATGTGCGCTAGCGACCCTGATAGACCGGCTTGCGCTTGTTCAGGAAGGCGTCCACGCCCTCTTTCGTATCTGCAGTGGCCGCCATGTCGGCAATGCCGCGCGATTCAAGTTCCATCTGCGTCTCAAGCCCGTTCTCGAAACTGGCATTCAGCAATTGTTTCACCCGGCCAAAGGCCAGCGTCGGGCCAGCGGCCAGTTGCGCCGCCAGTTTGCGGGCTTCGTCCAGCAGAGAGTCCGCTGGATGGATCGCATTGACCAGCCCCCAGTCGAGCGCTTCCTGCGCCGAGATCCGCCGATTGGTCAGCATCAGCTCACGCGTCCGGCGATCACCAATCCGGCGCGGCAGGAAATAGGTCGAGCTGCCATCCGGCGACAGCGCAGCGGCTGTATAAGCCATTGTGAAGGCCGAATTGTCAGCGGCAAGAACAATATCCCCCACCGCCGCCAGGCTCATGCCGCCGCCAGCGCACATGCCATTGGCCGCAACAATCAGCGGCGCATTCATCCGCGTAAATCGAGAGACAGACGCATGAAACAGCGTCGTCATCTCTTTCAAACCAAACGCCAGATCATCGCCCAGGCCGCCAAACGCATTGATGTCGCCGCCCGCCGAGAACATCTTACCTTCACCGGTCAGCACGACAGCGCGAATATCCGGGTTGCTGTCACACCGATTGGCGATCTGTGCCAGCTCTTTCATCATGTCGAGGTTCATGGCATTTGCCGCCTGCGGGCGGTTCAGCGTCACCTCTGCAACATTGCCCTCGACGCTAAATTTGACATTCTCGAATTCCATTACGTGTCTTACTCCCTGTCCTTCAACAGCTGCTCGACCTTGGCAACGGCGCGTTCCAGACGATCTGTCACATCACCCCCTGGCAGCTGGTCAGAGCCTATATGCACCGCTGGTGTGCCATATGTCGACAGGAAAACATACACCATGTTTTCTACAACAGAATCAAGGTCTCGCTTGGCATTCAGGAGCACAGTTCGCGCGGAATACTCCAATGTGCCGTAAAACACGTCCCGCGCCATCCACAAGATCGCGTCCGCTTGCAGAAGTCCGCGGTCCTGGCCGCGACTGAACAGGTCATCAAACACAGCCACATAACTGCGCATATATTGGCGGACATCCTCCCGGCTCGGCTTCACGGTGCGCAAAGTCTGCGTCAGCTCAATCACATCAATGCGCTCGATCAGGGCCGTGATGTGGAAATGAGCGAGCGCGCGCAGGGCCTCGAACGTGTCATCCTTGCCGCGCACCGCATCGCGCGCATCAATTGTCAGATCGGTCCAGAAACGCGCGACAATGGCGTTCATCAGATCGACCTTGGTCTTGTAATAGATATAGATCGTGCCTTCGGCGATGCCCGCGCGCCGTGCAATCTCTGCGATCCGCGCGCCGCGATAACCGTGCTCTACAAAAACAG
This sequence comes from Pseudomonadota bacterium, assembly GCA_039026135.1. Lineage (GTDB taxonomy): Bacteria > Pseudomonadota > Alphaproteobacteria > Caulobacterales > Hyphomonadaceae > Henriciella. The sequence goes on from JBCCMX010000014.1 coordinate 6,835, forward strand.
ATAGCGCCGCGTCCAAAATCGCCTGTTCGCGCTCTTCCACCTTTTGACGGCGTGTAAGAGACGAAGCCGGGTCAGTCATAGATCAGATTCACTTTCCAAGAGACAATGCGGGCCGAACCTAGAGGCCCATCTGCCGGACGGCAAGATCACGCATAATCTCTTCCGAGCCGCCGCCAATCGCCTGCACTTTGACCTCTCGGTACATACGCTCAACCACACTTCCCCTCAGATAGCCTGCACCGCCGAGAATCTGCATCGCCTCTGACGCGACAAATTCGAGCGCCTTGGAGGCGGAGAACTTTCCCTTCGAAATTTCAGCGACCGGCATCGGGCCTTCATTCGCCATCCAGCAGATCTGATTGAGATAGGCTTCGATCATATCGATCCGTGCCGACATGTCCGCAATCTTGTGGCGGATCACCTGGTGGGAAATCAGTTTCTCGCCAAATGTCTCGCGCTGCTGGGCCCATTCGACGGCTTCATTGAAACAGGCTTTCATCATGCCCAGCATGACAGCGATCATACCCAGCCGCTCATAATTGAAATTATTCATGATGGCGATGAAGCCGGTGTTTTCCTCGCCCATCAGGTTTGTCGCCGGCACGCGGCAATCATCAAAGTAAAGCGTGGCCTGGTCTGAGGCCCACCATCCCATTTTCTTCGGAATCTCTGTGCGGCTGAAGCCCGGCGTATCGGCCTCGACAAAGAAAAGCGAAATGCCCTTGATCCCCGGCCCGCCGGTTCGGGCACCGACGACGAAATAGTCGCTCTTCATGCCGCCCGTGATAAACGTCTTGGAACCGTTTAGGATGTAATGGTTGCCATCCAGCCGCGCCGTTGTCTGAAGACTGGCCACATCAGATCCGCCGCCCGGCTCTGTAATGGCCAGACTTGACCCTTTCTGCCCGGTCACGATGTCAGACAGGCACCGTTGACGAATTTCCTTATTTGCAAGCGCCTCAATCGGTCCGATCGATATGGACCGCCCCATCAGCGCTGCGCCCACGCCGGTTGCCCCGCACATGGCCATCTCTTCGCTGAAAGCGGCCCGCATAAAGCAGTCATCAAACCCCAGGCCGCCATAAGCTTCGCTCACACCGAAACCAAACGCGCCAAGCGCGCCGACTTTCTGGTGCAGCTCCCAGGGGACATCGCCTGCCTCATCCCATGTATCGGCATAGGGCGTCACTTCATTGGCGATAAAACTCGAAACCGTTTCGCGGAAGGCTTTTCGTTCCTCTGTCTCATGGGGATTGATCATCACGCGTATCCTTCGGCATCAATTATGAGTGTCACGCACTATTTATGAGCGGTGGTCATTTCTACCGCGAACGCGCAATCATAACAATGGGGTGATCCAACCACGTCGTTTATGGCCAAATACGCGCTATGGCGAATTAATGGCCAAATTAGTGGCCTTTTCTAAGTGAAGCGTTTTGATGCCAGCTGCAGCGCTTCAACCGTGTCGATATCCAGGGCATCATCCGGGGACAGATTGACGGATGCGACAGCGTCCAAACCTGCAATCAGGTCGCCGCCACCTCGGTCGCCGGTCAAAGGCGCCAGCTGCTCAAACACCGACTTGGCAAACAGAACGGGTGGCTGCGCGCGGTCTGAAACCTGGCTGACAACGGCCTCCTGGCCCGGCAAAAGATCAATCATATCAAACAGGTGCGCAGTGGAAACGAAAGGCATATCAGCCAGCAGAACGAACAGCCCCTCCAGGTCGGCATCGGCCAGTGCGGCGGCACCAAGGGCGATCGAATGGCCCTGCCCGCGCGCCGGCTCTGAATTGCTCACCGTCACAATCGCCATGGATTGAAAGAGGGATTGAAGGTCCGGTTCATCGGCTGGAACCACTGCCACAACGGCGCGCAAGTCCAGCTGCTGCACCCGTGCCGCGACATGCTGCGCGAGCGGGGTTTTATCTAATAATGACAACAGCTTATTGCCGTTTTCGAACCTTGATGACAGGCCGCTGGCCAGAATAATCGCCCCGAAACTTTCGCCCTTCACGGGTTAAGCTCCTGATAAGCCTCAGCAATTTCCGCCAATGTCGACACTGCCAGCAGCGATGCGTCTCGACTTTGTTTGATAAGACCAATCGGACCACGAATCCGTCTGATAGATGCCTCATCCATGCCGCGGTCACGCAGCGTTTCACACCGCAAGTCATGCGTTTTGCGGCTGCCAAGGGCGCCGATATAAAACGCGCTGCCGGCAAGCGCCTGTTCCAACAAACCCGGTTCCCAATCATGGTCATGGAACATCAGCACAAAGGCTGTCCATGGATCATCATGAATGCTGGGCGGGTGATCGGGCACGCTCAGCGCCATGGCCGGCAAGCCCATTGACCGCGCCAGCGACAAGCTGCTCTCATCGGGCGATTGAACGAGTGTCGTCATGTCAGATGCATTGGCCAGCCGGGCAAGCGCGACCGGTTCAGCGCCGCGCCCGGCAATACGCAGACGCGGCTTTGGCACAAGCGTCAAACCAAGCACATCGCCGCGCCATGCCGTTGCCTCATAGGCTGTACTGGAGATGGATAAACCACTTTCTGAAAGCGTCAGGCAAACCGGTTCGCGTTTGGCCAGGGTCGCCACCGCCGATCGGATGGCGGCTACATCGGGATTGGCGATGATCAGAAGTTCGATCCGCCCGCCGCAGGGCAATTTCACATCGAGAAAAGGTGACCCTCGACCGTAAACGATGCGGCGCGAGGTGTTCTGCGCGATCGCCTCTTTCGCATTCATGACGACATCGGCGTCTACGCAGCCATTGGACACATAGCCCGCCTGGCGGCCGCTTTCAGAGACACACATCAGCGCGCCGGGTGCGCGCACGCCGCCGCCATCTGTGTCAATGACGGCTGCGAGCGCACACCGCTCACCGTTCGACAAACATGTTTCCGCAAAGCTTAAGACGTCGCCAGCATGGGCATAGTTCGACATCATGAAAGGGCTGTTCATCACGCGGATATAGCTTCCGTGACAGGAAGTGCTACCTTTATGTTCCGATCATAGATTGCGGGCCGATTGCCTATCGCGACCAGACCCGTTCGCCTCTTGAAAGGGCACAATGAAGGCACACGCTGATATGCCGATGGCTCACCTGATGAAACAGATCGCCTTGACGGCCCTGATATGCGGCGTGCCGAGCGTATCAGGCTGTCGCCCCGGCACATCATCTGAAGCCCAGCGTCTGGAGCCGCTTATCTCGCCTGGGCAAATCGAAGGCGACGCAATCCCGCAGCCCTTGGCTGACCATGTCGGTTCGCCGGCGGCTGGTCAGCTCGTCTTTACCGATCGCGAGAGCGGTCATTGCACGCTTTGTCACCGTGTCGCGGACCTCGATGAAGAATTCCAGGGCAATGTTGGTCCGGACCTCTCGGGCATTGGCGATCGGCTGACAACCGGTCAACTGCGCCTGCGCATTGCGGATATCTCGGCGATTATGCCCCACTCTGTCATGCCGTCTTACTACCGCGTCACGGGCCTGAACCAGGTAAAAGATGGATATCAGCGCGCACCTATACTATCTTCCACGCAGATCGAGGATCTTGTGGCGTATCTCGCAAGTTTGAAAGACCAGTGACTTGACCAGCAAAAGAAGTGTCCAGGCCGATTTTTCAAGGCGGCACCTTCTGAAGACCGGCGCCGGTTTGCTCATTATGGCGAATACGGTCGGTTTTGCGCATGCCGCCTCAACGCAACTGGATGACACTGCGCGATCTCTGTTTGGTGATGCGCCCATAGAGACCGGCCGTGTGACGGTCAAAATGCCGCCCATCGCCGAGAACGGATACTCGGTGCCGATTGACATTAGCGTCGAAAGCCCAATGACCGCGGACGATCATGTTACACGTATCGCGATCATCTCTGAACGAAACCCGGTCGCAACCATCGCGCAGTTTCATCTCAGCCCTCAGTCTGGCCTTGCACATGTCTCGACACGGATCCGCTTGGCTGGCACGCAGGATGTGCTTGTTGTCGCCGAGATGAATGACGGTTCGCTTTGGTCGGCAACTACCGAGATCGTTGTCACGCTCGCTGCCTGCATCATTCTATAGGAGACAATGCGACATGTCCGGTATCCGCATCGCTGCTCCCAAGACCGCAACACCAGGCCAGGTGATTGAACTCAAAGCCCTGATTCAACACCCGATGGAAAGCGGGTTCCGGCGCGGATCGCGGGGCGAAGAAATTCCGCGCAATATCATCAAGATATTCGAATGCCTTTATGATGATAGTGTCGTGTTCCAGGCTGATTTCTTCCCGTCTGTTTCTGCCAACCCGTTTCTGACCTTCCATTTGCGCGCCACACATAGCGCCACCCTTGAGTTTCGCTGGACGGATCAACATGGCGTTGAAAGCAGCCAGAAGTCTGAACTCACCGTCGAATGATCGCCAGACGCGCCTTTATGCTGAGCCTTCTATATGTGGCGGCCTGCAACCAACCTGAAACAGACAGAGCGCTTCCTGATCTACCGCGCGAGGACACTCGGTCCGGATACACATTCCTAACGCCGGAAACTCAGGCCCTGCAGGATGACGCATTCGCAAATCCCGGATTTCTGTGGGTCGACCGCGGTGAGGCGATGTTCAAAGCATCAAGCAATGTGTCACACTCTTGCGCCTCGTGTCATGCCCAAGGAGACCTCGACCTGTCGCGCGCGGCGGCCGAACACCCCAAATATGACGCGCGCTCGGCCAGACTGGTCAACCTTGAAGGGCGTATCAATCTTTGCCGGGAACGCCATCAAAACGCCGCGCCATTTGCCTATGAGACGGCTGAGCTGCTGTCGATAACGGCCTATGTCGCAAGTCTATCTCAAGGTGTACCGGTGCAAGTAGAGATACCGGCGCAGATGGAGACTGCTTATCAACAGGGCCGGGACTATTTCTTTACCCGGCGCGGCCAGATGAACTTATCCTGCAGTCAATGCCACGACGACAACTGGGGTCAAAAACTGCGCGGAGACACAATCAGCCAGGGTCACGGCAATGGGTTTCCAGCCTACCGGCTCGAATGGCAGGCACTTGGATCACTCCATCGCCGATTTCGGGACTGCGATGCGGGTGTGCGAGCCGAGCCATACGCCTATGGATCAGACATTTACGTCGCCCTTGAGCTCTATTTGGCAAAACGCGCTGAAGGCCTTGCCATGGAAACGCCGGCCGTGCGGCGCTAACCAAACGGCCTAGCGGCCGATTTCTTCGCGGACCGCGTTCAAGAAGTAATCGACGTGGTCTGGTCGGGAGGTCTGCCCCATCAGGCCAACCCGCCAAATCTTGCCAGCCAGCTGGCCAAGGCCCGCGCCGACCTCAAGCTGATGATTGTCCAATAGCCGCCGGCGCACCACGCCTTCGTTTTCGATACCGCCCGGCAGATAAACCGTGTTGAGCTGCGGTAAGCGCTCACCCTCGGGCGGCAGCCATGAAAAACCCATGGCCTCGAGCCCGGATTTCAAGCGTTGATGGTTTTCACTGTGGCGTTTCCAGGCGGCCTCAAGCCCTTCTTCATCCACCATCAGCAAGGCCTCATGCAGGCCATACATCGCATTGACTGGCGCTGTGTGGTGGTAAGAGCGGGCACCCTCGCCCTCCCAGTAATTGATAACCAGCGACAGATCGAGAAACCAGCTTTGGACCTTGGTCTTGCGCGCCTTGATCACCTCAACCGCACGCGGCCCGAATGTGATTGGCGAGAGCCCTGGCGGGCAGGACAAGCATTTCTGTGTACCGGAATAGACCGCATCGATACCCCAGTCGTCGACGAGAAGCGGGCTACCCGCCAACGAGGTAACGGTGTCGGCGATTGTGAGTACGCCATGTTCCTGAGCGAGCGCACAAATCGCCTTGGCATCAGAGCTTGCGCCAGTGGAAGTTTCGGCATGCACAAAAGACAGAAGCTTGGCATCAGGGTTGGCAACCAGCGCGGCGCGAACCTTTTCAAGATCGACCGCGCGGCCCCAATCATCTTCAACCGTCACCACGGTGCCGCCGGCCCGCTCCACGTTTTCCTTCTGGCGGCCGCCAAACACCCCATTGATGCAGACAATGACCTTGTCACCCGGCTCGACAAGATTGACGATGCAGGTTTCCATGCCAGCTGATCCTGGCGCAGAGACCGGAAATGTCAGCGCGTTTTCTGTTCGGAACGCGCGGCGCATCAGCACTTTGATATCGTCCATCACTTGAATGAATTCAGGATCCAGATGGCCAATTGTCGGTCGTGCCATCGCCTGCAGGACGCGGTCGTGAACATTGGACGGGCCAGGCCCCATTAGTGTTTTTGCGGTTGGATGAAACGGCTTGAAACTCACGATGTTCAGCTCCGGCAATTGGTACAGATCTCAATGCGTCGCGCTTAGAGATGATTGTCCCCGATTGCAACGCCCCAACCGCTATAGCGGGTTAGCAGCCTTGTGACGCTGGCCCTTGGCGGGAGGGTCCTTTGGCCCGCCGGCAAAACACTGCGCGATGGCCATCCAGGCCAGAGCCGGCGTCCCAACGACCTTTAGCCGCGTGTCTGTGATACTCCGGGTCTGCGTCACCACCTGACAGAACTCTACAGCGTCGCCCTCGACACGGTTGCCCTCCTGCACCTCATTCCACCCCCAAATCGTTCCGGATGGCGCGGTGAGGCGGACATAGGGTTTTGGCTGCGGCGGTTCAGTCTCGCGGTTTCGAAAAGTCCAGCCATATGTCGTGACGCCGAGATGAGCGATATTCTTGATCCGGTCGGCATGGGTCGGCTCCAGTCCAAGCACGTCAAAAAGCTCCTGCCCGTGCGCCCAGGTTTCCATCTGGCGCGCGATGATCTTCGATCTCGCCGACATGTTGGGCCCTGCCCACGCCACGCGCTGATCTGGATCAGCGGCCTCAAACTTTGCCGCTAAACGCGGATAGTCCTCATACCATAGATCAAACAGCGCTTTACCACGCGCGCCGCCAAGAAACGCATCGATATACTTGTACTGTACCTCCAGGCTGGATCCGCCATCGCCATAATTGGCCAGAATATAATCGATGAATGTCTTGAACGCACTGCGGCTTTGCAGGGTCAGGCCGGCCGCCAGGTTCCAGAGGTAAAGGTGCCCGACGACATCACCGATCGTCCAGTCCATGAACTGCGTTCGTGTGTCGAATGCGCTCGCGGGGAGATCGGCAATGATCTTTGCCACCGCATCACACTCTGCCTTGAAGTCCTGCGCTTCTTGCATACCGGTTCTCTAAACCTCATCCTTGGCGCCGTCGGGCGCATCAATCTGCATAAGCAAGGCGTCAGCTGCGACTTGAGTGCCTTGCTGGAAATGCACCTCTGCGACCACGCCGTCGATCTCAGCGACGAGCTCATGCTGCATTTTCATAGCCTCCAACACGCCAAGACGGTCACCCTTGGCAATGACGTCACCTGCTTTCACGGCGACCTCCAGCAACAAGCCATGCATGGGCGCAACCACTGTGCCTTCACCAACCGCGCCCAAAGCCGAAGCCATCAAGCCATGCGTATTGGTCAGATCGTAGGTTTCACCGTCAAGATTGAACTGGATCCGCGCATCTCCTGACACGCTGACTGGAACATTGAACGTCACAACGCGCTGGTATCCGTCGACAATTAAAGTCGCCTGCCGGTCGGCGAAGCGCCTGCACGTGATCTCCATCGATTGATCATCTATAGTGACGTCGTAAAGGGCGTTCGAACGCTGCGTCACAAAGACCTCTACGACGTCATCGAGAACACTAAACCGGAACGGGGTCGCCAGGGGCGTCGACCCAAACCAGTTCAGCAACGCGTCAGGCAGACCGGTCGAACACCTGACACTTTTGCGGCGGTTGTGCTCAAACAGCAAAATGCTGGCGATCGCCGCAGCTTCGGCCGAAACTGGCTTGGCTGCCAGGTCGGTTTCCGAAAAATTCTCTGCAATAAAGGCGGTGGTCGCCCGCCCCTCGATAAAGTCAGGACGCTCAAGCACATCCATCAAAAACCGCTTATTGCTGACAACACCAAACAGCGCGGACCGTTCCAGGGCCGAGACCAGTCTTTGCCTCGCTTCGCTTCGTGTCTGACCGTAGCCGATAACCTTTGCAAGCATGGGATCGTAGTACGGCGAGACCTCGCCCCCGGTTGCAATACCATCATCAATGCGAATGCCGTTTCCGGAGGCGGGTTGCCAGAGATCAACCGGTCCGGTTGCAGGAAGAAAGTCTTGATAAGGATCCTCGGCGTAAAGCCGCGCTTCAATCGCATGTCCTGTTAGTTCGACATCGCTCTGCTGCAGCGGCAGGGGCGCGCCCATTGCGGTGTTCAATTGCAGCTCGACCAGATCAAGACCCGTGACGATCTCTGTTGCAGGGTGCTCCACTTGAAGCCGTGTGTTCATTTCGAGAAAGAAAAACTCGCCATTCTCATCGAGTAGAAACTCAACCGTTCCGGCGCCCACATAGTCGACATCTCGTGCAGCGCTGACCGCCGCCTGCCCCATCGCGTCGCGAAGCGGACTTGTCATGACCGGGCACGGCGCTTCCTCAATCACCTTCTGGTGACGTCGCTGGACCGAACAATCGCGCTCACCGAGATGCAGCACATGCCCATGCGTGTCGGCAAAAACCTGTATCTCGACATGGCGGGGCTGCGTCACGGCAAGCTCAAGAATAAGCTCGCCAGACCCAAACGCGTTTTCAGCCTCGCTACGCGCCAATTTAATTGCGCTCGCAAGGTCTTTCTTTTCCTGAACCAGTCGCATGCCACGACCACCGCCACCGGCTGATGCCTTGACCATAAGGGGGAAACCAATCTTTGCGGCCTCCGCAAGCAATGTCTCATCGCTTTGATCGTCGCCCTGATAGCCCGGAATACACGGCACGCCCGCTTCGATCATCCGCCGCTTCGACTGAGCCTTGTCGCCCATCAACTCAATGGCCTCGACATTCGGACCCACAAAAATCAAGCCTTCACTTTCGCACCGCCGCGCAAAGGCTGCGTTCTCAGACAAAAAGCCATAACCGGGATGGATCGCTTCAGCGCCGGTTTCCCGGGCAGCCTGAATCACACGATCGATTGACAGATAGGACTCGGCGACGGGCGCGGGGCCAAGCAGATAAGAGCTATCTGCCATCTGAACGTGAGGCGCGTCCCTATCCGCTTCAGAATAGACGGCAATCGCCTGCAAACCCATGCGCTGCGCCGTTCGCATCACCCGGCAGGCAATCTCGCCGCGATTGGCGACTAGCAAGTTTTTGAACGGTCCTGTTTTCTTGCTCATCAGCTTACCTAGCTCTGCTCTACCCAGGACGGTTTTCTCTTCTCAATGAAAGAAGCAATTCCCTCCCGGCCTTCCTCGCTTAACATGCAGCGTGCGAACCCCTCGGCGGCATAATCCTTCATCTCATCAGTAGAGAGGTATGGTACGGCCTGAACAACCTGTTTGGTTACAGCGTTTGCACCGGGCGCGCAGCGCATCACATCCGTGATGATCTCTGCTTCAACGCCGTCGAAGCCGGCCGCATCGTCAACAAGAAAGTCAGACAGACCGTACTCCTCGGCCTGCTGGCCAGAAAACCTCTGCCCGGTCAGCATCAAACGACGTGCGTGACGCAGCCCCAATCGGCGAACGATGTAAGGGGCGATCTGCGCGGGCACGATGCCGCGCTGCGTTTCGGTCAAAGCAAATTTGGCGCCTTTCGTGACGACCACGACATCAGCGCAACAGACCATACCCATACCGCCTGCGACAGCCGGGCCATCTACAAGCGCCACGACGACCTGCGGCATTGTGTTGATCAGTTCGAACAGTTCTCCGCCGGCGCGATTGGCTTTCGCAACCTGCTCGGGACTTGCAGCATCGCCATGAAAGCCCGACTGGAACGCCTTTAAATCGCCCCCGGCACAGAAGACGCCGCCTTTTCCGCGCAGCGTAATTCCGCGAACCGTTCGGTCGGGTCTAACCATCTCCAGAGTCTCGGTCAGCTCACCGACCAGCTCGTCAGTTAAGGCGTTGCGGTTTTCAGGGCGATTGAAGCTGAGGCTTAGCCATCCCTTGTCCAGCGCGGTCTCGATTGAACGGGTTTGAGGTAGTGCAGCCATTTTGGTCTTGTTCCTTTTGAGGCTAGTCAGCTCAGGGCCGCGCCACGCCAAAACTATTTGGATAGGTTGTTCGCGCCCGCGCTTCCTGCGTGATACTGAGTAGAAACCCGAGCGTGCGCCGCGTGTCACGCGGATCAATCATCCCATCATCCAGCAAATGCCCGGACGTATAAAAGCCGCCGGACTGATCGTTGAAGAGCGATGTCAGGAACGCTTCCTGCTTTTTGAGTGCCTCGCGATCAACGCCTTTGCCTGCCCGTTTGGCACCGGCTTCCGCCACGATTGACATGACCTGCGCCGCTTGCTCTCCGCCCATCACACCCGTTGCCGAATTTGGCCAGGAGAACACGAAATCCGGATCATAGCCGCGCCCGCACATGCCGTAGTTTCCAGCCCCGAAACTCGCGCCAATCATGAACGTAATTCGCGGCACACTGACATTTGTCACGGCCTGAATCATTTTGGCGCCATGCTTGATCATGCCGCCTTGCTCATATTCCTTGCCAACCAGATAGCCTGTTGTGTTCTGAAGGAAGACAAGTGGGGTGCCGGCCTGATCGCACAGCTGCATGAACTGTGTCGCCTTGGTGGCGCCTGCCGGATCAATTGGACCATTATTAGCGATAATCCCGCAGACCTGCCCAAACACAGACGCATGGACACAAACTGTCGAGACGCCATAGCGCGGTTTGAAGTCGGTAAAATCTGAACCGTCGACGATACGCGCGATGACTTCGCGGGCATCATACGGCTTTCGATAATTTGGTGAGACGATCCCGAGAATTTCATCGGCGTCATAAAGCGGTTCGGCAAAGTCAGGCCGCGTGGGCATCTGGCAATTGGCATTCCAGTCGAGCCGGCCCACAACCTCACGCGCAATCAAAACCGCCTCACCGTCGTCCTCAGCGAGATATTCAGCGAGGCCCGACACGGTCGCATGCATCTCAGCACCTCCAAGCTCTTCGTCGGTGGCGACTTCTCCGGTCGCGGCCTTAAGCAAAGGCGGCCCGGCCAGAAAGGCCTTGCCCTTGCCTTTTACTGCGATCACATAGTCCGATAGACCTGGCATATAGGCACCGCCCGCGGTCGACGAACCGTGCAGCACAGCGATCACCGGAATGCCTTCGCTGGACAGACGCGCCAGATTCGCAAACAGCGTGCCCCCTTCGAGAAACCCGCCGACCGTATAATTGATAAGGTCGCCGCCCGCGCTCTCGACCAGGTGGATAAAGGGCAGCTTTTGTTTCAGCGCAATCTCCTGCGTGCGGCGAATGCGATAGCCAGCTGCCTGGCTCATCGCGCCAGCCTTGATCGCGCTATCATCATTCACGATCGCACAGCGCACACCGCGGACATATCCAATACCGGCCATGATGGACGAACCTGGAACCGACTTGGCTTCATCCGCCGTGTCCAGTTTGAACCCGGCAATATTGCCGATCTCCAGGAAAGGCATCCCGGGATCGAGCAATCGGGCCAGCCGTTCGCGTGGCAAAAGCTGTCCACGTTCCTCAAAGCGCGCTTTCTTGGAGTTGGACAAGGCTGGCGCGCGGGCATTGAGATCCCGCAACTTGTCGACCAGCGCGCTCATCTCACCATGGTTCTGCCTGTAGGTGTCGCTTTGTACATTTATTTTGGACGCGTAGGTCGTCATGCATATTTCTCCGCCAAGTCCGAAGGGAGAGGAATGGGTTTGGACAGCAGGATCTGCGCATAGCCCTTTGCCTGCGCGTCACTGCGAATTGACGCCACACCGCCGCCCCCCAGGACGCGATCAATCAGAATATTCATCGCGCCGATACCGGGCAGATGGAACCGTTCGACTTTGCTTGCATCCGCGCCGCCCTCAATAAAATGAGCAAAGTGGCCAGCAAGAACAGACTCGGTTAAAGCGCCCCAGATCCATGGTACCAACTCCCGGTCGCGCGCGATGATACCAATGTTGGCCTTGTCGCCCTTGTCGCCCGATCGCCCCCAGGCGAGCTTGATCAATGGCAGTTCGCGACCCGCCATCGCCGTGTCGATGGGTTCAGGCGGCGCCGCGCGCAACACACTCTGACCGCCATCCTCAAACCGCCGGGCGGTGCCGAGCGCCTCGACATCACCACTCAGCTGACAGAACAGGGGCACGCTGTCTTTCGGCATGAGGAAAGAGAAGAGCCTGACGATCGGAGAAGGCTTTGGAACAGCGCCGCGAAACCCGCTAAGCCCTGGCGGTGTTGACAGGCCAAGGCCCGTCAACTCTTTCAGCAGCACCTGGCCCTCCAGCGGGGTTTCATGCTTGGCCGCTATCTTCAACACGACCTCATCGACGCCGGCGTCACCGGGTGACACGCCGAACTGACTGCCAGCACCTAATATCTCGACATTGACCTCGGAAAAATCCGGCGCATTCAAGCCACGCAAAGTGTCTCGTGCCCGCAATAACGTGGCATCGGCAAAGGCCTGGGCTTTCTGGTCGGCTTCCACGCCGTAAAAGACCGCGCTGGTTCCGGTTCGAAATCCATCGCGATACGTGGCACATATCTTGTAGTCGTTTGACGGCGCCCGCCCCTTGGCCGGCGACACCGTGACGCGGTTCGGCCCAACCTGCTCAACAGAAACCGACGCGAAGTCACAGCTGACATCAGGCAAGAGATAGGCTTGCGGATCACCGATCTCATAGACCAGTTGCTCGCAAACCGTGGCTGGAGTGACAAGGCCCGAGGTGTCTTCCGGCTTCGTGACTTCGAACCGGCCATCATCGAAAACAGAGGCAATCGGATACCCAATCTTCGAAATATCCCCGGCAAGCCGCCAGTCGGTGAAATTGCCGCCCGTTGCCTGTGGACCACATTCGAGAATGTGCCCGGCAAGACTGCCGCTGGCCAACAGATCGAATGTATCTTCGGCCCAGCCAAACGTGTGGACACAGATACCAAGCGTCACGGCGCTATCCACGCAACGACCGGTGATCACGATGTCCGCCCCTTTCTCCAGCGCATGCGCAATCGGAAAAGCGCCGAGATATGCATTGATGCTTGCCAGCGACGCAGTGTCCGGGAAGGCTGCACCGGTGAACATCTCAGGCGGCGCCTGCGCGGCGATCTCATCGGCCCGGTCCAGCAAGTCATCGCCCGTGATTACAGCGACCTTCAGATCAAGCCCGGCTTCAGCGATGACGGCCCGAACCGCGCGTCCGCAGGCCTCAGCGTTGACCCCGCCGGCATTGGCGACAAGTCGGACACCTTGCGCGGCAATCTGTTTGATATGTGGCTTGATGACAGCGGTCACAAAGTCCGTCGCGTAACCATATTCGGGATTCTTTGCCTTGGCGCGCGCCATGATCGACATGGTGATTTCTGCAAGATAATCAAAGACAATGTAGTCGACGGCCTTCGCGCGCAGGAATTGCGGCACCGCCACGGCGGACTCGCCCCAGAACCCGCAAGCACCTCCGATCCGCACCGATGCGCGTGACATGTCATTTGCCTCCTCTATCTACTCACCAACTGGCCAATGAACGGCTTGCATCCCGCCATCGATCAGAGTATCACTCACTAATAATGAGGAATATTCATCAGCGCAAGACATTGTGAATTTCACTTTGGCTTAAGTCGACGATAGACTTCAAGTTAGCACGCGGACTGGATCAAGCGCCGGCCCGGAACATATAGATATGGCGTCAAGCGATCGGTGCGATCGCGAGCGAGACAGAATAATGGAGCGGGCCAATCATGGACGGTGTAAACGAGACAGAGTTGAGGGAGTTTGCCGCTGACGCCGATGCCTGGTTTAAGGAAAATGTCGACCAGGATGTCGGCTTCATGCTGCCGCTGACGTTCATGGAAGTCGGCACAGACCAGCAATTCGACTATTTGCAGAATTGGCAGCGGCGCGTTTATGAGGCCGGCTATCTCGGCGCCAACTGGCCGAGCGAATATGGCGGAGGCGGGTTACCTGAGCCTTTTCAAAAGGCGGCAACCGCCGCCATGCGCCGCCACCATGGACCCATTATGCTCAATGCAATCGGGTTGAACTGGACAGGTCCTCTACTGCTTGATTTGGGATCGGAGGATTTCAAAAAGGCCTATCTCAAGAACATCCTGACGGCCGAAGACATCTGGTGCCAGGGGTTTTCTGAACCAGAGCACGGATCGGACCTCGGCAACGCGCAGCTTCGCGCTAAGCGAGACGGCGACGCGTATGTTCTGAATGGCTCCAAGATCTGGACGACGCTGGGCAACTACGCCAAGCACATGATCCTGCTTGCGCGAACAGATCCCGACGCGCCGAATAAGTATGCCGGGCTAAGCTTTTTTCTGGCGCCCATGACGGTGCCCGGCGTTGAAACCACCCCCATCCAGAAGCTGACAGGCGAGTATGGCTTCACACAGACCTTTTTCACCGACGCGCGCGTACCCGCCGCGAACCTGTTGGGCGGCGAGGGCCAAGGGTGGAAGATGGCGATGCGTACACTCGAATATGAACGAGGCGCAAGGGGCGGCCAGCCCGGTGGATACATCATTACGCCACTCGATGCGTTCGAGGTCATCGAACTTGCACGCAAGGCTGAGCGCGACGGCGCGCCAGTACTCGACGATCCGGTTTTGAAAGACCAGCTACTGGACTTTATTATGGAGGCACAGAGCCTCAAGCTCTGCAAGGAGCGAAGCCGTGTGGCACCGCTCAATCAAGACCGGCCCATGTCGCTCGCGCTCAGCGACAAGCTGATGAGTACCGAATTTGCCCGACGGGTGAATGAGTTTGCAATGACCATGATTGGTCCGAAGGGCGCCTATTATGTCGGTGAACCCGAAGCGGTGGATGACGGTATCTGGGCCCGTGCTTACCTGAATGCCTTCTCCGCCACAATTGGCGGCGGGACATCGCAGATCCAACGCAACATTATCGGCGAGCACGTGCTTGGCCTGCCAAAAAGCTAGCCCCGTCCACGACGCGCCATCCGAATAGACATGGACTCACAACAATGAATGCAACCGAAACCGACTTCGGCAGAATCGACTTTTCCGAAGAGCAGTCTGACCTGCTGGAGGTCGCGGCAGCTTTTTGCCGGGAGAAATCTCGGCCTGAAAAAGTCCGCGAACTGCTCAACGCCGAAACAGGTTTCGAGCCGGACGTCTGGCAGCAGATCGTTGAACTCGGCTGGCTCGGTATCGCGGTCCCCGAGACCTATGCTGGCGTCGGGCTGACGCTTGGCGAATGCGTTCCAGTTGTTGAACAAATGGGCCGCCGGCTCATGGCGACACCTTTTCTGTCATCCACGCTCGCCAGCCAAGCCATCCTTGCTGGCGGCAGCGAAGCCCAGAAACAGACATTCCTGCCCGAGATAGTAGGCGGGCGCGTCGCCACGCTGGCCGTTCTTGAAAACAATGCCGACTGGGACCTTACCCAGATTTCTGCCACCGCCGAGGAGACCAAGGAGGGATTCAAATTCAATGGAGTAAAACAGTTGGTCTGCGATGGCGGGGTTGCCGGCATATTCGTCGTCACCGCGCGTCTGAATGGCGAGACGCGCCTCTTCATCGTCCAACGTTCCAATGTCCCTGAAGATGCGCTTCGACGGGAAATTGTGATCGACGAAACCAAGCGCTGCTTTGCACTTGATCTCAGCCAGGTGGCTGCTGCTGCGCATGCCTGCATGCCCGCCGAGCTGACGACAGCGGCACTTGAACATATCGAGCAGGTTGGCGCGCTTCTGTCGGCAGCGGAATCGTGCGGCGGTGCGCAAAACGTGATCGACTACACCATCGACTATCTCAACACGCGCAAACAGTTTGGCAAAACCATTGGTTCCTACCAGGCGCTCAAACACCCCCTGGTGGATGCCTTTGTTCAGTACGAACAATCGCGCTCACATCTTTACAGCGCAGCCGCGTCCTTTGGCGCACAAGGCACCGGCGCGATTGCGACACATATGGCCAAAGCCCAATGCGACAGAGCGATCAGCTATGCGGCTGACCGATCCATTCAGTTTCATGGCGGATTTGGCTTCACCTATGATTGCGACGCGCAACTTTATCGCCGCCGCGCATTCTGGCATGCAGCCGTGTTCGGTGACGCGGTGCATCACAAGAAAAAGCTTGCCGCTCTGGTCTTTTAGCAAGGCCCATAAGCAGCAAAGCTCAGATATCCACTAACGCGGCGCCATTCGGATCGCCCCATCGAGGCGAACGTCTTCACCGTTGAAATAGCCATTGCGGCACATCTCGACCGCCAGAGACGCAAACTCGTCCGGCACACCAAGACGGGCCGGGTTGGGAACAGAAGCGGCCAGGGCCTGGCGAACATTCTCAGGCGCACCAGCAAGCAGCGGCGTATCGAATATGCCCGGCAGGATCGTATTGACCCGAATGAACTCACGCGCCAGATCTCGCGCGATCGGCAGCGTCATGCCAACCACACCGCCCTTTGATGCCGAATAGGCCGCCTGCCCGATCTGGCCGTCTTCGGCGGCAACCGAAGCGGTGTTCACAATCGAACCGCGCTCGCCGTCGACCGGGTCAAGCGTCAGCATTCCGGCGGCCGATTTTGCGATACAACGGAATGTGCCGACAAGATTGATCTGTATGATCAGATCGAACCCGTCCAAGGGAAAGTGTTTGGGCTCGCCAGTCTCTTTGTCGCGACTGGCCGTTTTGATGGCATTTCCAGTGCCCGCGCAATTGATCAGAACCCGCTCCTGACCAATTGCGGCGCGTGACTTTGCAAACCCCGCATCAACACTTTCATCAGAGGTCACATTCACATTGCAAAACACCCCGCCAAGGTCGCTGGCAATGGCTTCGCCTTTCTCTTCGTTGAGATCGAAAATGCCGACCTTAACGCCATGGCTTGCAAGCAACCGGGCTGTTGCCGCGCCAAGCCCGGAGGCCCCACCCGTCACCACTGCCGAGATGTTTTCGTTCAATTCCATTGTCTGCTCCTGCGCGCATGATGTCTGTTTGGTCAGACTGAGACATAAGTTGCGCAGGATATGTCAACACCCCGCGCCACGGCTGGGAAAATATATTTTTGCGGATATACAGAAACGGCCCCCGGGGTGCCCGAGGGCCGCTGTGCAAATAGGTTGGGCCTAGCCCGCAAGCGGCCCGATACAGAAGCTTACTTATTCGATTTCGACGCGCTGCCCCGAATAGGTGACCCGGAAGTTCACGACACCCTCATTAAGGATCCATTTGCGCAATGTATATGTCCGTGCACCGCTGGTGTGCATCGGATCAGCGTCGGCAATGGCCTTTGCTTCCTCGAAGGATGCCGCCCGAACAATGATCATGCCGGCCTTGGGAAACTGTGAGGTTGACCCTTCTTCGTAAAGTGGCCCCGCCCCAAACATGATGCCCTCTTCCTCAAGTTGAACCTGATAGTCGAGATGCGCGCCGATGTTCTCCTGCACCAGTTTCGGATCGCCTGCGACCGTCGTCTCATAAACATAAAGTTCCTTGTTCAGAAACTGGGACGCGCGCTCTCTGATTTCGGGCGGTATATCGGCCGGAGGACCCTGGGCAATCGCTGGGCCACAAAATGCGGCGGCGATGAGCACACATGCTCCGATACGGTGTTTATGGTCCAATGCATTTCTGAACATGTTTCTCTCCAAAATGTGTTTGAGCGCGCGATAGGGCCACCACGCGCGAAAAGCCGCGCTTTAGCTTGCCTCAGTTACGGCCTGCCAGCGCGACATGGCAGGATCCCCCTCGCCGCATGTGCGTAGTTCAAGTCGACGCATAAGATGGGTGAACTGCGCGTTGACTGATCGGCCGCGCCCATATGCATCCTGCCCCTCACCGGGCGGCTGCATCGGCCCAGCGCCTGTGCGCTCGACCTGCATGCAAAGATCGGTGCCGGAGAGCTTGAACTCATTGTTTTCAGTCAGTTCAAAACTCTGCAATGGCGAGGATCCGCATTCGCGCAGATTGAAAGCCGAAAGCGCCTCGGCCTTGTCCGCGGTGAAACAAAGGTCATACTCATCCATCGTCCAACGTAGTTTGCCAGTCCCATCCGTATTGAACTGGAAAACCTGGTCCGGCAGGGGGCCAAAATGACATGTGTGCGCGACCATGGGGAATTGAAGCATGACATTGGTTGCCGGGCCCGGAACGTCGAGGCAATAACCATCAGGCTCGTCCAGGAAACGGGTCAGGCGGATGCGCCCAGTATATCCATCCTGGGCTGACAGGCCCGCGGGCGTTAAGGTCGAAACGGCAAGCGTTTCGCAGCTGGCGAGTACAAGCCCCAATCCTGCGACCACGCCAAGCTTCAGGCGCGGCAAAACCCGCCTTATCCAATCGAATTTCACCGCCATCCTTACCTCCCTTGAAGACGACAGGTCGCCCTGTCTGTTTTTAACTTAGACCCCGCGCAGATCACCAAATGTGTCATAGTCAATAGCTGGGCCCCATTGAGACGGCCCGATTTCCGGTTCCTTCGGGTTGCCCATCTCTCTGAC
>JBCCMX010000015.1:0-24754 GCA_039026135.1 Pseudomonadota bacterium
GCCAAAGCCGACCAGATAGCGCAGCCACATATCCGGCATGGACAAGACGGCGCCCCACATCGTTCCAAAGCGGGACATAAGCGGCTTCACATTGCGCACGCGTGAGAGGTCGGTCTTCACCCAGCTCTTCTCATAGGCCGCGTCATACTCCTCAAGCACATCGCTTTGGCGTGCATCAAAGACCGCCGCGACCGCGCATTCAGCCGCCAGCATACCGGTCTTCATCGCATTGTGCGTGCCCTTGATGCGCGGCAGGTTCACAAAACCAGCCGAACAGCCGATCAGTGCGCCGCCCGGGAAGGCCAGTTTCGGAATGGACTGGATGCCGCCGGACGTAATGGCGCGCGCGCCATAGGCCTCGCGTTTGCCGCCTTCAAGGAATTTGGAAATATCGGGGTGATGCTTGTAGCGCTGAAACTCCTCGTACGGCGCTAGATACGGGTTCTTGTAGTTGAGGTGGACCACATAGCCGACCGAGACATAGTTCTCGCCGCCCTCAGAGAAGTGATAAAGGAAACCACCACCATTGCCGTCCTTGTCTTTGACCGGCCAGCCAAATGTATGCTGGACGTATCCGGCGTTGAACTCTGGGTGATCGGCGGGCACTTTCCAGACCTCTTTCAGGCCAATGCCGTATTTTTGCGGGTCGCAACTGGCTTCCAGATCATATTTCGCCTTGACGCTTTTTGTCAGCGATCCGCGCGCGCCTTCAGCAAACAGAACATATTTGCCGAGCAGTTCCATACCCGGTTCAAAATCGGGCTTCTGGCTGCCATCTTCGGCAACGCCCATCACACCGGCCACAACACCGCGCACCTCTCCATTGTCGCCGTAGACGACCTCAGAGGCGGCAAATCCGGGGAAAACCTGCACCTCCAGCTCTTCAGCCCGTTCACCCAGCCATCGGCAGACATTGGCCAGCGAACCGATATAACAGCCATGATTGTGCATGAAGGGCGGGAAACCAAAGGTCGGCATACCCATCGAACCGTGCGAACCAAGCAGCTTGTATTTGTCAGCGGTCACCTCTGTGCGGATTGGGCGATCATCGCGTGTGCGCCAGTCAGGGATCAACTCGTCAAGTGCTTTGGGGTCCAGCACCAGGCCTGAGAGAATATGGGCGCCAATCTCGCCGCCTTTTTCCAGGACAACCACTTCCAGCTCTTTGCCCACCTCATTGGCCAGTTGCTTGGCCCGGATGGCGGCAGACAGGCCCGCCGGGCCTCCGCCGACAATAACCAGGTCAAACTCCATCGATTCACGTTCACTCATATCTCTCTCCCGAAAGGTGGCGGCATGCCTGCGCCTGCCCTATAAGACTCACACATTTCATGTTCTGAGCCGGATTTATAGAAAGTTTACAAGCACTCAATGCAACAAAACAGCCCTACCGCTACGATACATGCCCTTGCCAGCTGGTGGGAAGAGATGGGCGTTGCGGTCGACCATGGCGAAATCCAGGCTTTGCTGAAGGCCGCCAGTCCGGCGGCATCGCCTTCTGCGACAAGCGATCAAGCGGCAACAAAGCCTGCCACACCGGCCAAAAGGCGTCGACGTGCCGGGGCGAAATCAGTTGCCGAATGGGTGGCAGAGGCGACCGCGCTTGCCGCAGCCGCCGACAGCGCCGAAGCCTTGAAACGGGCGGTTGAAGGCTTTGATGGCAGCCCGCTGAAGCCCTTATGTGAGAAAACAGTGGTGTTTGACGGGGTTCCGGGCGCGCCCGTCATGGTGATTGGCGAAGGGCCGGGCGGCCAGGAGGATCGCACCGGCCTGCCCTTTGTCGGCAAGGCCGGCCAATTGCTCGACAAGATGCTCGCCGCCATCTCACTGGACCGGAAAACAAATACATTCATCACGAACGTGAACTACTGGCGCCCGCCCGGCAATCGCAATCCGGAAGCTGACGAGCTCGCCGTTTGCCGCCCCTTTGTCGACCGCCTGATTGACCTGACACAGCCCAAGATCATGCTGGCCATGGGGGGCGTCGCGGCAAAGACACTGCTCGATACCAAGACCGGCATCATGCGTCTGCGCGGCAATGAGACTGTGTTCACGACGCCCGGCGGCACCTCCGTGCCCGTGACCCCCATGTTCCATCCGGCCTATTTGCTGCGTCGCGGGGCCGATAAGAGCCGCGCCTGGCGAGATTTGTTACTGGCGCAGACCCGCCTGGAGGAGATGGGCATCAGCCTGTAACCTCACAAAGAATGCATCTTAACAAGGAGCCTGACCTTGCAGCCTGTCAAAATCATCCTGGCCAAACCTATGATTGCAGCAATCAGCCTCTTTCTAGCAACGGGACTGAACGCCGCGCACGGGCAGGAAACTGAGAAAATCGACCTGGTGCGCGATGCTTTTGAAGCCGCAGGCTACTCTGTCGTGCCATTCAGCGACGACATCGTGTTTGGGAGCAAGCCTGGCAGCCGGATCGCTGGCGGCGTTGGCGGCAATGACGAAGATGTGAGCTTTATGGTTTATACTGATCTGACGCAATCAACCTTCAGCTTTGAACGGTTAAACACCTTCAACAGCACGGTAAAATTCGGGCGGGTTTATTTTGGCACCGGCGGAGAAGCGGTTATCCAACTTGATCGAAATACGACGGGCGGTGTGACCATGGAGAACCTGAAATCCGACATCCAAGTCATGGCTCTGCTGCAGCGCAAGCTGGAGCAGGATGCCGCCGCGGCGGACTAACGCCGCTCGCTCAAGCCCAAACATTATGCCCGCCCCCATTTCCGTTATCGTTCCGGCCCTGAATGCCGAACAACAATTGCCGCTGTGCCTTGGCAGCCTGATGGCGGGCCTGGAAGCACAGCTCATCCGGGAAGTGATCCTGGTCGATGGTGGCAGCACCGACCAGACACGCCGGGTTGCCGAGGGCACGGGCGCAACCGTTCTGAGCAGCCCGCCCGGACGGGCCACACAGCTGATCACCGGCGCGGGCGCCGCGCGCGGCGACTGGCTCTTGTTTCTGCACGCCGACACCGCCCTCTCGCGCGACTGGGCCGAGCGGGCCGGCGCGCATATCGAAGAGCGGCCTGATCGCGCCGCCGCCTTTACCCTTGCCTACCGTTCTGATGCGCCCATGGCCAAAGTGGTGGCCCGCCGCGCAAATTGGCGCGCGCGCGTGCTGGGCCTGCCCTATGGCGATCAGGGACTGCTGATCCACCGCAAACTCTATGATGAGATTGGCGGATACGCCGACACGCCCTTTATGGAAGACGTGCAGATTGTGCGTGCAATCGGCAAGGCGCGCCTGTCCATTCTCAGTGCAAAGGCGCGCACCTGTGCGGCAAAGTATGAGCGCGATGGCTGGCGCAAGCGCAGCTGGCACAATGCCTACCTGGTGGCGCGTTATTTTCTTGGCGCGCACCCGGAAAAGCTGGCTAAATCCTACGCCTAGCGCGCTGATTCGCGCAGCTTCCAAACCGTGAAAGGGCCGTCATGACTATTGAGGCAACATGGGAAGAGGAACTCGGCGAGGGCTATATCTACCTGCCCGACCATCCAGGTCCCGGCACGCCGGGCTGCGTTGCACGGTCAATCGATATATTTGCCCTGGATGACGCCTTGCGCGGCGCGCAGATTATTCTAGATGTGGACGCGCAAAACCGGGTCATCGGAATAGAGATCGTTAAATAATGAGACAGCCCACCGTCCTCATCTTTGCCAAGCCGCCGCGCATTGGCCTATCAAAAACACGCCTGGCCAAAAGCCTTGGTTCACCCGTCGAAGCGCGGCGGATCTCGACCATGGCTCAGGCCAGAACGCTGCGTGCGGCGCTGAACGGAAACTGGCAAACCATCCTTTACACCGCGCCCGATGCAGAGCTTTCAGGCAGCCTGGGCGGTCTGTGGCCGGCCCATCTTGAGCGGCGCAGCCAGGGCCCGGGTGATCTCGGTGACCGCCTGAGCAAGGGCCTGCGCGAGGCGCCAGCCGGCCCGGTTATCTTTATTGGCGCTGATGCACCCGGCATCTCGACCGCACTGATCCGCAAGGCTGTGCGGGCCCTTCAGCGCGGCGATGCGGTCTTTGGACCCGCTAAAGATGGCGGCTTCTGGCTATTCGGCATCAACAAGACGGGACGCACATCATCGCCGTTTCATGGCGTGCGCTGGTCCAGCCCGAACGCGATGGCCGATCTGAAGGCCAAGCTTCCAGACGACGCGAAAATCACGCTGCTGCCAGAGCTGATTGATATCGATCACGCCGATGATGTGAAAGCCTGGCAGTCGACAGGCGCGGCGACATCAATGCTTGCGGCCCCGACAGCAACCAGCGGTCCAGCAAAGAAAAAAGGCTTTTTCGCCCGTCTGTTCGGGCGCAGCTAGCGCTGATACTTGATAAAAGGTGTCACCTCGCCGATCCGGTCATAAAGTCGGCGCGCCTGCGCGTTATCGTGCGCAGTCGTCCAGTAAACCGTCGGACAGCCTGCCGTGTCGGCCGCCGCATAAACCGCCTCGATCAAGGCGCGCCCGACGCCCATGCCGCGCGCGCTGGACACTGCGTAGAGGTCCTGCAGATAGCAGACATTCTCGACACGCCAGCAGTGGCGGTGGAAGAGGTAGTGGACCAGCCCAACAGCTGCCGCGCCATCCCACGCGAGCAAAGCCGACGGTTCATCGTCGCCTTCCGTCAGCAGCCGGCGAAACGTCGAGGCATAGACCGCCTCATCCACGGCGCTGTTGTAAAAGGTCAGGTATTCGGTCCAGAGCGCCCGCCAGACCAGTTCATCAGCGGCCATTAGCGGCTTGATTATAAGTGCCATCGGGCGCTCTTTCTCCGTTGGGTCAAGGAAATAGCGCCTGCAGGTGAGACAGGCCGAGCGCTTCGTCCCAGCCCATCATCAGGTTGAGGTTCTGGATGGCCTGTCCGCTGGAGCCTTTGACCAGATTATCGATCACGGCAATGATCACGGCGCGGCCTTTGACGCGGTCCGGGTAGACGGCAATCCGGCAATTATTCGTACCGCGTACATGTTTGGTGTCCGGCGGCGGCGAACCGAGTGGCAAGACCGAGACGAAAGGCGCGCCCGCATAAGCCGCTTCCAGCGCGTTCTGAATCTGATCGGCCTCGCCGCGCACATGGCAGGTGACAAGCTCGCCGCGCACCATTGGCAGCAGGTGCGGCGTAAAGGTCACGCCAATGTCGGTCTTGCCGGCCGCCGCATTCAGCTCCTGCTCGATCTCGGGCGCATGGCGATGGTTCCCGACCCCATAGGCATGGGCGCCTTCGCCCGCCTCTGAAAAGAGGTTGCCCTCTTTCAAACCGCGCCCGGCACCGGACACGCCGGATTTGGCATCCACAATCACATGATCGGTATCGATCGTGCCTTGCATCAGCGGCAGGAGTGCGAGCAGGGTTGCGGTCGGGTAACAGCCCGGACAAGCGACCAGCGCTTCACCGGCAAGCTCAGCGCCGCGCCATTCGGGCAGGCCATATTTCACCGCGGCCGTGCGGGCCGGGTTCAAATGCGCGCGTCCATAGGTCTCAGCGTACAGATCGGCGCTGCGCAGACGGTAATCAGCCGACAGGTCGACCACTTTGACATGCCCCGGCAGCGTTTCGATCAGGTCCTGGCTTGTGCCATGTGGCAGACAGCCAAACGCCACATCAACGCCCGCCCAGTCGACATCCTCCGCCTTCACCACAGGCAGATCCGCCGCGCCTGCCAGGTGCGGGAAGATGTCTGACAGGTTTTTTCCGGCGAGCGAATGGCCGGTTGCCGCCACGGGTGTCACATAGGCATGGGCCTGCAGCAGACGCACGGTCTCTGCGCCGGTATAGCCGGACGCGCCCAGGATCGCCGCTTTAAGTGGTGCATCAGCCATGTCTCAAATATCCTTGAAATAAAAAAGAAAAAAGGCGCCCCGATCCCGAAGCGCCTTTGAACTCAATCGGGCTTTGATAAGCCTTAGCGCTTGGAGAACTGGAAGCTGCGGCGGGCTTTCGCCTTACCATATTTCTTACGCTCAACCACACGCGGGTCGCGCGTCATAAAGCCAAACGGCTTCAGCACACGGCGAAGTTCCGGCTCATAAGCAACCAGCGCACGGGAAATGCCGTGACGCACGGCGCCGGCCTGACCCGACAGGCCAGACCCCTTGACGGTCGCGATAACATCAAACTGGGTGCGCCGATCAGCTTCAACCAATGGCTGTTCGATCACCATACGCAGAACCGGACGGGCAAAATACTGCTCCTGGTCCTTGCCATTGATAGTGATCTTGCCCGAACCAGGCTTGATCCAGACACGCGCAGTGGCGGACTTGCGCCGACCGGTACCATAGGCGCGGCCTTGCGCATCAATCTTTGGCTCAGCCGTAATCGGCGCAAGCTCGACAGGTGCGCCCTCGCCTTCTGTCACAGTTTTCAGGTCTTCAAGAGAATTTGCCGTCTCGGACATGGTTTAGTCGACCTTCGCGTTCTTTGGATTCATGGCAGCAAAATCAACCGCTTCAGGTTGCTGCGCGTCATGGGGATGCTCGGCGCCGGCATAGACGCGCAGTTTGGAAAACTGCTTGCGTGCCATGGCGCTTTCCTTGGGCAGCATGCGCTTAACAGCCAGCTCAATAGCCCGCTCCGGGAAACGTCCATTCAGGATCTTTCCTGCTGTCGTCTCCTTGATGCCGCCCGGATGGCCGGTATGGCGATAATAAATCTTATTTTTCAGCTTGTTACCGGTGAACTTGGCTTTTTCAGCGTTCACAACAACAACAAAATCACCGGTGTCGATATGCGGGGTAAAATCGGCCCGGTGCTTGCCACGCAGGCGTTTGGCAACGTAGGAAGCAAGACGACCGACTACGACATCGGTTGCGTCGATGACGACCCACTTGTTCTCAACGTCAGCTGGTGCGTTATATGTTTTCATTGCTCCGTCGGAGCCTCTCAATCGGAGTTATTGGATAATGTTCAAGCGCCCGCGTTTACGCGCGACGTCTCGCCTTGTCAACGCGAGCTTTGCCCTGGCTCTGCTTTTCGTCAGTTCCGGCTGTGGCCAGTCTCCATCGTCGCCGCCGCAAGCGGCTGAAACAGCCCCGGAAGCGTCGCCATCTGTACCTGTCGAGGAGGGTTTGATCTTGCCCGCCGTCTGGAACACGTCAGAGCTCGAAGGCCCTGTCGCAAGCCTGGGGATTGCCGGCATGCTCGGCTCAACAATTGCGGTTGGTTTCGAAGATGGCGGCCTGCAATTGTTCAATTTTGACGGTGACCGGGTGACGGACAAGGCCGATCTGGGCGTGCAGGAAATCGGCGATGGGCGCTATATGCTGCTGGCTGGCGCACCGGTGACCCTGTTTCCGGGCATCGACCAGAATGGCGGCCTCTTTGCCTATATCCATGGCGGTGACCTGCCCGAACCCTTGCCGCTTGACCTTAAAACGCGTGAGATAGGCGATGCGGCCGGCCTGTGCAGCGCGCCGCCAAGTGTCGATTCAGATGGTGTGATGCGGCTGGCCTTCTGGACCAAGATCGAGCCGCGAAAGCTGATGTCCGGACGGCTGGTCGAGGTTGGCGAAGAGCTCGTCTATCTTTTGGATGATCCTGTCATGGCCGACAAACCGATCTCGGCCTGCGTTCTGGAAGAGACCGGCGCGACCGTTTTCTCTGCCCCAGCGCAGGATGTGGTGGTGCTCGAGCGCAATGGTCGGCGCCACACCCTGACCCTTGATACATCTGGCAATTATGCGCGCCTAAGATCAGGTGAACCGCCCGAAACGCTGACAATAAGAGACGGCATGTCGGTCAAAGCGCCGGAAGTGCCGAGCGCCATGACCGGCACCGGCGATGCGCGCGGCGGGGGATATACAGGCGGTCTGGTCGTGATCGCCGGTGAAGTGGCGAGCGGCGATCACCGCGCGGTGCTGATCGACCCAAGCAAGATCACGCTGCTGCCGCTTGAGGTGCCGAAAACTGGGCTGCCGAACTAGTCTGCCAGGTCAGGTACACAGCCATCAGCAGAACAATCACGCCGAGCCCCTGGTGGACAAGCGCCAAGCCAAGCGGTGCGGCGCTGACCAGCGTTAGGATGCCCCAAAGCGCCTGCGCCGTGACGAGGCCTGCAAGCACCATAAAGCCTGCGCCGGAACCGCGATGGCGCAGCGCGGCATACAGAGACAAAGCCCATAAGGCATAAGCCAGAAACCGGTGATTGAACTGCGTGGCTGCGCGGCCTTCAAACAGGGAGCGTACGCCTAGATCGGCCTGAATATAGCGGCTCGGCACGAACTCACCCTGCATCAGGGGCCAGTCAGTATAGCTGCGCCCGGCATCAAGCCCCGCAACCAGCGCGCCGCTCAACATCTGCACGGAAATGAGCGCCAGTAAAATAACGGCCAGCCCATGGCCTACCGTCTGACCGACCCGCCGGGCTCGCATCCCGCCAAGATCAAGCCAGAACCAGGCCGTGATCGCGATAATCAAAAGCGCAAGGCCAAAGTGGGTCGCCAGACGATAGGGCGCCACATCGACACGGCTGGTCTCACCAATGCCACTTGCCACCATCCACCAGCCGATTGCACCCTGCAGACCGCCAAGGCCGATCAGCACCGCGAGCCTTATCGCCCATCGCCGGGTTAGCCACTTATTGGCCGCAAAAATCGCAAAACCTGCAATCGCGACGAGGCCAATCAGTCGACCAAACAAACGATGGCCCCATTCCCACCAGTAGATATACTGGAACTCCCCCATGGTCATATTATAATTCTGGTATCTGAACTCGGCGGTCTGCTTGTACTTTTCAAACTCAGACAGCCAGGCCGCCTCGCTCAGCGGAGGGAACGTGCCGCTAATCGGATCCCATTCAGTAATGGATAATCCTGAATCGGTCAGGCGCGTTGCACCGCCAATCAGGATCATCGCATAGACCATCAGAGCAATGATGATCAGCCAGCGACGAATCCAGAGTGCGGCATTGGGGGCGATTGTTGTGTCCATTCTCTGACCTATGTGTATCGAACGGCCCTGACAGCAATCGGCCAGACCGTCGCACAAGGATCAAAAAAGCTTATGAGCCCTGCCAATCGCCGCCTTGTGGCCAGTCTTGTAATCATTGTGTTCCTTGCCGTCTGGATCTGGGGCGCGGCCACGCTGGGCACCTATCTTGCCGATGGCCCGAAATGGCTCGCGCTCATCTACTTCATTGTCGCTGGGGTTGGTTGGGCCCTGCCCCTTCGCCCGGTCCTTCGGTGGATGAATTCGGGCGTTGAAAACTAAGCTCGACCTCAAGCGGCTGAAGTAGCAAGCGGATAGGCCGCTGGTCGCGGCGTGCCCGCCCGCCCGCCTGCCCTATATGCATCGCGGCGTGACCGGCGCCAGGCTGGGCGCGATAGACACCGAACAGGCGGTCCCAGAGCGACAGACAGAAGCCAAAATTCTTCGTGTGCTCATCAGCCAGAACAGAGTGATGAACACGGTGCATATCCGGCGTCACAATGACCGCGCGCAAGACCCGGTCGAGCCAAAGCGGCAGCTTGATATTGGCATGGTTGAATTGCGCAAAGGCGTTCAGCGCGACTTCAAACCACAAAACAGCTGCCGCGGGCGCGCCGAGAGACACCACCACTGCGGCCTTCCAAGCGAGCGAAACCAAAATCTCCGCCGGATGGAAACGCAGCGCCGTTGTCACATCAAAACCCGGATCAGCATGGTGGACCCGGTGCATCCGCCAGAGCACGCCAAACCGGTGCATCGCGACATGCTGGGCCCAGATACTAAGGTCAAAGACCAAAAAACAAATCGCAATCACGAGAATACCGGGCGGCGCAATCTGATGGAATATGCCGAGCTGGTGGGCCTCTGCCCAAAGCGCAACGCCTGCCAGACCAAGCGGCAAGGCCAACCGCCCGAGAACCGATCCAGCCAGCAGAAGCGAGAACGCACCCGGCCATCGCGCCGCCCGGCTCAGCGCCAGGCGCCGGCGCGGGACAGCCAATTCCAACGTCGCAAGAACGGCAAAAATGCCGATAAAAAGGGCCAAACGCAGCGACGCATCCGTCATCGTGTCAGCCTCATACTCAATACGCCCGGTCTAATTGAGTGTTGCAAGCAGTTTCTGGAGGTTCTCCATAGCCGGCATGCCACTCTCTTTCAGCCGGTTCATGATCGCCTGTTTGTCCTCATCGTCCGGCGCGATTGAACGGGTCAGCTTGCTGAAACCATCGAGACGGTTTTCCAGCATCCAGGCACGCAGCCCGGCATCCTGTGACCAGGTGAACTGGTTGATCATGAACACTTCCTGCATTCGCAGCCAGTCTTCGCGATCCTTTGGCAGGGGCACCACACGGCAAAGCGTATTCTTCGTTTCGCGGCCGGTATAACTGGCTTCGACATGTGCAATGAAAGCCGCACTGAAAACGGGCTGGAACATCCGCACCGTTTGCAGGCGGATGGCATCGTCTGCGAAAACGTCGGTAATCTCAAGATTGGCAACCGCGCTCGCCGAGCAATCGACAAGAAGTGTGTCTGCGCCGATCGGTATCGCGCCCTTGTCCAGAATGATCTCACCGGCTTCAACTTGTTTCACGCGCCCCATGCGAACGACATTCGTCACCTTGGCGAGTTCGACAATCTCCGCCTGGCTCACTGTGGCTCCGCGGAAGTTTGCGGGCGCAACCGTTTTGTCGATACGCAGCATCGCGCCGACGGCCTCAAGGCGATCGAAAAGATCATCAACCGATGTAGCCGCGGCG
Organism: Pseudomonadota bacterium; assembly: GCA_039026135.1. Taxonomy (GTDB): domain Bacteria; phylum Pseudomonadota; class Alphaproteobacteria; order Caulobacterales; family Hyphomonadaceae; genus Henriciella. The sequence goes on from JBCCMX010000015.1 coordinate 10,695, forward strand.
AGGGCCTCAAATTGCGCCGCCTGCGTGCCGATGGAATCGAAAAAGAACTCTTCGGCCGTCTGCGCATTCTTGCGGTCAAGATACCAGCTGTCGGCTGGGCGGATCCAGCGAATGGAGTCCGGTGACGCGTTATTTTCCAACAGCCAAAGCACCGTATCAATCGCCGTCTTGCCGCCACCAACAATGACATAATCGGACGGGCGTTTCTTGATGCTCGGCAGACCATTTGGCGGGATGAACCAGACATCGGGATGAATGGCAAAGCTCGGCGTGTGGGTCGATGGCACGCTCGTCTTCAGATACGTCGCGTCGACCAGGGCCTGGCGCGCCTTGACGGTAAACGTATCGCCGGAAAGCAGCGACTTGACCTGCCCATCACCGATATATTCGCACATCGGAAAATAGCGCACTCGGCCGGACGGCAGAAAGCGATGGCGCATCACATCATCAAAATAACTCAGGATTTCCGGCCCCGTGGCAAGATCGGCGAGGCCCTTGTTCAGGCCGGTTTCGTCTTTCACACCGCGGCTCAGTTCTTTGGAACTCACGCCATAAAACGATGAAGGCTGGTGAAGGGTCACAAAACTATAGGCATCGTTCCAATGCCCGCCGGGCTTGTGATGCATGTCCACGATAATCATATCATGCTCTGTCTCGCTCAGCATGACATCGGCAAAGGCCATACCCATGGCGCCGCTGCCCAAGATCAAATAGTCAGTCTCTAATTGCGTCGTCATCAATCCGTGTCTCCTCACCATCAAGTATGATGCGCGGGAAACACTTGGCAAATGGATTTGTGAGGTGCCGCTGGGGCGGCGCGTCTAGTCGCCGCTCTCATCGCGGGCTTTCTCGGCCTCTTTGCGCAACTTGGCAAACATCTCAGAGACGTCATCCTCGTCCTCAGCGACCTCATCGCCGGCCGACGGCGCAGGTGTCTCATCTTCACTCGCGACCTCTTCAGCGCCGGCTAATTCGTCCAGCATCTCTTCGTCGCCCGCATCAATATCGCCGATCGGTACGGCGGGTGCTGCCTGCGGCGCAGCAGGCGCGGTCTGCTCAACCTCTTCTTCCGCTTCAAATGGCGCCGCGATATCTTCAACGCCGCCGGTAAACCGCGCCAGAACCGTTTCAGCGCCGACAAGTGTCTGGCCCGCGCTCACCGCGGTCTCAGCGCCTGCCGGAATGTAGACGTCGCACCAGCCGCCAAGCCGGCGCGTTCCGATATGACGGCCTGCACGCACCGCATCACCGCTTTCCACATCAATCTCAAGGCGCGGTCCAAAACCGCCCGCGGCAACGCGCAAACCGACCTGACGTCCGCCACTGGTCAGCGCGATATAGGCCACAGCCAGGCCGGGCGCATCAGGGCGCATCGCCACCACAGCCGAGGGGTCACCTGCCTCGCTGATAATATGATCAATCTCACCGCCCATCGGCGCATGGACACCATTGCTCGTTACCGGCGCCGATGAAATACGCACGCGGGTCCAGTCGCCGCCTTCAAGCCGCAAGGCATTTGGCAAGCTCGCGCCGCCAACCGAAACAATTGTGCCGTCGCAAGGCGCGATCAGGACATCTTCTGACATTGGCGGAACACGCTCTGCTGTGCGCGTTGCCAGCAAGATGATGACAGCGCAGGCAAAGCCAATCCAGAACAGCGGTGCCCAGACAATACCGAGCAGGATGCCCGCGAGCCAGGCGGCCAGCGCGCCGACCCAGCCCTCAATATCAAAGCCGCTGCGAAGCCAGGCAAATCGCTGGCTGGTCAAATCATCTGGATGGGCCATTCGGGCCTCCTTCTATATTGCCCCGCCTGACCCGTCTCGCTACTCGGCTGCAACTTGCAACGCGTCGCGCTTGGCCTGGCGGTCCCACATATCGGCATATTCGCCCGAAAGTGCCAATAAGTCGTTATGCGTTCCGCGTTCGATGATTTTACCTGCCTTCAAGACGATAATTTCATCGGCATTCTGAACAGTTGAGAGGCGATGGGCGACCATAAGCGTGGTGCGGCCCTTCGATGCTTCGTCCAGCGCGCCCTGAACCGCCGCTTCGGTGGCGCTGTCCAGCGCCGAGGTCGCTTCATCGAGCACCAGAACCGCCGGATTGGCCAGAATCACGCGCGCAATACCCACCCTCTGCTTTTCACCGCCCGACAGTTTCAGCCCCCGCTCGCCGACTTTGGTGCTCCATCCTTCAGGCAGGCTTTCAATGAAATCGAGCAGCTGCGCACGCCGGGCCGCATCTCGCACCTCATCAAGCGATGCATCAGGGCGTGCATAGGCAAGGTTGGCCGCCAGCGTATCGTTGAACAGAACCACATCCTGCGGCACGAGCCCAAGCGCCCCGCGCAGGCTATGCTGGGTGACATCGCGCACATCATGCCCGTCAATCCGGACCGCGCCATCCTGCACATCATAGAAGCGGAACAAGAGCTTCAACAGCGTCGACTTGCCAGCGCCAGACGTACCGACAAAGGCGACTTTCTTGCCCGCCTCAACGTCAAAGCTGATATCTGACACGCCGACAGCGCGGGCATCATGTGTGAAGCGGACCTCATCGAACGCGACATGGCCGGCCGGCTTGTCGAGCACCTGCGCGCCGGGCTTGTCTTTAATCTCGGGCACCATGGCGAGCAGGCCATAAAGCTTTTCAAGGTCGACCGCGCCCTGCTTGATCTCCCGCCAGGCCCAGCCGAGAATGTTCAGCGGTGCATAGAGCGACAGCAAGACCAGCATAACAGCCGTCAGATCCCCGATCTCCATGCGCCCTTCGGCATAGTTCCAGGCCGACAAAACCAGAACGCCGAGCAGGCCGAGATTCATGATGAAGGCCTGGACAAAGTTCAGCAGATACATGGATCGCACGGCGACCACATACCGCCGATTATACTCGGCCATCGCATTCTCATAGCGATGGGTTTCGCGCGCTTCGGACGCAAACGCCTTGACCGTCTCAAAATTGGTCAAAGTATCGACCGAAACCGCGCGCCAATTGGTGTCGGCCACATTCATATGTCGGCGCTGGCGGACCCGCCATTCAGTGATGATTACCGTAGCCAGGACGTAAAGCCCTACGGTTGCAACCGCGATGAGTGAGAGGCGAATATCAAATGCAACGCCAAGCGCCACCGAGGCGAGGATCAGACGCACAAAGGTCGGCCCGATATTGAAGGCCAGGAACCGGATCAAATAGTCGATCGCATTTGCACCGCGCTCAATCACGCGGTTCAGGGCGCCCGTGCGGCGGGTTTGATGGAAGTTCAGCGACAGGCTTTGGGCATGACCAAATGCATCAACGCAGGCCACACGCTGGGCATGCTGGCTGACCGGGGCAAAAATCATGTCGCGGATCTGCGGCAGACCCGCTGCGGCAAACCGGATCGAGATGCCGAATGTCAGATACAGAGCGGCGGCCGTAAGTGAAGCCTCTCCACCGCGCACATCGGCAACCTGATTGATCGCAGCGCCAATCAGCAAGGGCGACACCACCTCAAGCACCGACGCCACCAGGGTAATGAAGACGGCAAAGACAATAGTCGGACGCCATTTGGACAGCTCTGGCCGCGCCAACAGCTTGATGATGCGGGCGATCGAGACCCCAATCCCGCCATCAGCGCTTTCGATTTTGTCGGTATCTGTCTCTATCTGCGCTGTCATGGGCGCCATATGGGTGTTTTTGGCAGGCTCTGCCATCAAAAAAGTGGGCGTGAAAGCCAATTGACGCGCAAACTGTCTGGCGCCCCGGCGCTGCCTCGCTTAAGGGTGGTCGTCTTGTGTCGCGATGGGGGCGTTATGGCCAAACTCAATTCTGTATGCGTCTATTGTGGTTCATCCAACCAGGTGAAGGGCGATTATCTGCGCCTGGCCCAGGATCTTGGCCGCGCCTTGTCAGGGCAGAATATTCGCCTTGTCTATGGCGGCGGCGGTGTCGGTCTTATGGGCGCCTGCGCGGAGGCGGCGAATAATAATGGCGGCGAGGTTCTGGGCATCATCCCGCGCTTCCTGTTGGAAAAAGAGCGGATCTTTGAGGCCGTGCCGCACGAAATTGTCGATGACATGCATACGCGTAAACAGCGCATGTTTGACGAAAGCGATGCGTTTATCGTGCTGCCCGGCGGCATTGGCACATTGGAAGAAGCGGTCGAGATGCTTTCATGGGCCCGGCTTGGCTTGCACGCCAAGCCCATGGCGTTTCTCGATGAAGATGGTTTCTGGACACCCTTTTTTGAGCTGATGGACCATATCATTGATGGCCGGTTCACCCCGGAAGAGTTTCGCGCCTCGCTGGTTCACGAGCAAAGCCCGGAAGCGGCAATTCAAGCGCTTTGCGACCGGCTGGTCATCCTTGGCGACTAGACCGCCAAATGCTGGCGCCGGTCCAGCCAGTTTTGAAGCTTGGCCGGGTCTTTGACGAGAATATTTCGATAGCCAAGCGTGATCAGACCAAGTTCGGCCAGCCGGCCAACTGCCTTGCTCACCGACACGCGGGAAATCCCAAGCGTAAACGCAAGATCGGCTTGCGTATAATTAAGGTGATCGGTCTGCATTGGCGCCTCGGCCAATATCAGCAAGAGCTTGGCCGTCCGCTCCAGAAGCGGCAGGCGCCGCATCGCATCCATGATCTCCAGCAACATATAGGTCCGGATCAGAGAACTCGATAGTAACGCCTTTGATAGCTCGGGTTGCTCGTCACACAGGCGCGTAAACTTCGGTCCGGGTAGTTCGAGGATCTCGGTCTCGCCCAAGGCGACCATATCAAGTGAGCGCGGCAAACCGACAATGACGGTAAACTCGCCAAACGTCTGTCCGGGGCCAAGGATCGACGTCATCGTATACGAGCCATCATGCCCGAATGTACCTGCCCGCGCCCCACCTGACAGAATGATGGAGACAATCTGGCTGTCATCGCCGCGGCTATGGATCAGCTGATCGCCGCGATAGCGAACGCGTGTACCCTGCGCGACCAATAGGTCATGCAGCGCGTCCGGCAAAAGATCCATAAAGGTTGGGCCAAGTTGGGAGAGAAGCGTATTCATTCTGCAATTGTAAAAAAATTAGCAAACTTGTTCAAGGGAAGGTGCTAAGACGCGGATCAATCCAAGACCAATTCGGGAGGCAGACTTGAAACCGGAACTCATCCTTGTACTCGCCATTTTCCTTAGCTTCATTGTCGCAGAAATATTGTTCACCCGGTTCTTCCACAAACCCGGCGCCAAGCGCGGCGATGCCGTCGTTGAACTTGTCAGCTCAAGCGTGCTGTCATTCATCACACAGCCATTGGTCCTGGCTGGCGGCTTTGCGGCTGCGGCAATCCTGGCGCCCGGCGCAGAGGACATGCTGAAGGGCTGGCCGTTTCTGGCGGTCTTCGCACTGTTCCTGGTATTTGATGATATGATGCAATATTGGTGGCATCGCCTGTCTCACACCGTGCCATGGCTCTACAAGCTGCACCGCCCGCACCACAATGCCGCGTACATGTCGATCCGCATCGTCTACCGCAACAACCTGTTCTACTATCTGCTCATGCCATCGCTCTGGTTTTCGGGCGCCTTGCTTTTCCTTGGCGGCGGCTGGGTCTATGCGGTCTATATTGTGATCAAGATGTCGGTGATCTTTGGCGCCCATTCAGACCTGCGCTGGGACGAACCGCTTTATAAGATCAAATGGCTTTCACCTGTGATGTGGGTGGTAGAGCGCACGATATCGACGCCGGCCACGCACAGCGCGCATCACGGACAGCATGCCAGCGACGGCGTGACCAACTATAAGGGCAACTTTGGTAACCTGTTGTTCTTCTGGGATGTCCTATTCGGGACGGCGAAGATCACGCGCCGCTATCCCGATCAAATCGGTGTCGAGAACCTGCCCGACACCTCTATCGGCGAGCAATTGTTCTGGCCGCTTGTCAGCGTTCGCGCGCCGGAGCTGAAACCCGGCGACCAGCGCGCCTAGCCGAGGCGCTGGATCGCCCGCTCGCGGCCCATCAGGACCAGCATGTCACCCACACTCGGGCCGCGTTCGCGGCCCGTCAGGGCTTTTCGCAAAGGCATAAACAACCCCTTGCCCTTGCGCCCGGTTTCGGTTTTCAGCGCGCTCGTCCATGTGCCCCATGTCTCTTCCGTCATCTCGCCGTCCGGCAGAAGCCTTGCAGCTGCCGCGATAAAGTCGCGGTCTTCCTCATCGATAAGCGGGGTAATGTCACCATAGGCAACCGGAACGAACTTGGCGGCATCCTCCACGCTGACACAGTTTTCCCGCACCAGCAGCCAAAACGCCTCATTGGCGGCTTGCCGATCAAGCGCTTCCAGGCGCGCTTTGGCCGTCTCGAACGGCATCGCGTGGGTGATGGCGGCATTCAGATTGGTCAGATCGGCCTCGTCAAAACGCGCCGGGGCGCGGCCAATCTTGGAAAAGGAAAACTCCTCGGCAAGCTCGGCCAGGCTGTTGCGCACCTCGACATTGTCAGACGTCCCAAGCTTGGCGAGCAGCGCGCAGACCGCCATCGGCTCAATACCTTGCTCTCGAAGTGTCTGCATGCCAAGCGAGCCAAGCCGCTTGGACAGGCTGGCCCCATCAGCACCGACAAGCAGGGGCGTATGCGCCATGTCAGGCGCTGCACCGCCAAGCGCCTTGAAGATTTCAATCTGCGCGCCTGAATTGGTGACATGGTCTTCACCGCGTACAACATGGGTAATGCCCGCTTCAATATCATCAACACAGCTTGGCAATGTATAAAGATACGACCCGTCCGCGCGGATCAGCACCGGGTCTGACAGGCTGGACGTATCGATGCTTTGCGCGCCGCGCACCATATCGGTCCACTCAACGCGGGCGCCCGACAGTTTAAACCGCCAGTGCGGCTTGCGGCCTTCGGCCTCCAATGCAGCTTTTTCATCGTCAGTGAGGTTCAGACCCGCCCGGTTATAGATGGGTGGTTTGCCCTGGGCGCGCTGGATCTTTCGCTGGCGTTCAAGCTCTTCGCTTGTTTCGTAACAGGCATAGAGCAGTCCCATTTCGCGCAGCTTGTCGGCCGCTGCATCATAGGTGCCGAAACGCTCTGATTGTTTGAATGAACGATCCCAGGCGAGGCCGAGCCAAGACAGATCTGTGCGGATCCCGTCCTCGTATTCGGCCGTGGACCGTTCTGTATCGGTGTCATCAATGCGCAGGATAAAGGTCCCGCCCTGGGCTTTGGCGAACAGCCAGTTGATCAAGGCTGTCCGCACATTACCGACATGCAGGCGCCCGGTGGGCGAAGGCGCAAAGCGAACAATGGGTTGGCTCATAAATCGGGCTTCCGTCATTTCCAGCCGCTCTTCGACACGAAATTACAGAATTTGCCAACCCATTGCGCTCATTGCCTGGAGTTGTGGCTAGTTGAACACTTCAACCTGATGGCCCGAAGACTTCGGATGCGGACCGTATTTATTGGTAAAACGCTGCGATGGCAGCAGCGAGATCACCAGCATAAACAGCCCGCCGACATATGGGATGAGTGAGATCAGATAGAGCCAGCCTGACAAGCCGACATCGTGGAGGCGGCGCGCCGCCAGCGCAATGCTCGGAATAACAATCGCCAGAACGACGATGCCGATCAGGGCGAAGGTCACAAACGGTGTTTCAGCGTTTCCAATCGCCGAATCGATCATGAAGCCGACAACGCCGACAGGGATCAAGATAAGGTAGACCACAAGCGTGAACGACCAGTATTCCGCACGCTGTGCACGCCCGCTGCCATTGGCGTAATTATTCATACATTTTTTGAAGTATCCAAAAATGCCCGGGCCGGCGCCGTCATCAATGGTTGGATCTTCGTTTACGTTTTCATTGGCCATGTTGAACCCCCTTTGTCTGTTCACGTGGCGATACCAAAATGCCACAGCGGGATCGGCCAGCCAACCCAATTTGACCGACATAAAAACGGCATAAACGCGATGTCATTCCCGCCACAATTGACAGGGAGAATAAACTCGACCCTATCTGGACCCAGACCGCATCGGGAGACACATGATGAGAACAGCTATTATTGCTATTGCTCTCGGGCTTTTGCTGGCGGGCTCGCTGTGGGCGTCATTCACATTCAGCAATCGCGATCAGGCCGATCCTGAACCGACCGCCGCGCCGGGCCCGATGTTTGAATCAGAAGCGACCGGCGAGCCGTCCCTACCCGTTCCAGACCCGGTGTCCGGACTGGACACGGCCAGGTCACAGGCGACGGATGAGCCTTATGTCTCGCCAAAAGAGTCAGGCTTTTATGACGAGAACTGGAATATTGTCGATTTCTGGCCTGGCGAGTGGCCCGACGGGTTCACGGTTACCGGAGACTATGTGGTTCTGATGGGGCGCGAGGAGCCGCGGCCTGGATCGCCGGCCATTATCGCCTGCCCGCTGCCCAGCAACATGAATGTTAATCCCTGGAATGACGACCGCGTTGCAACAGAGAACTGGGCGTTCAAGTCCGCGCAGTATCGCAGCCGTATTACCATGCTTGAGGACGCCGAACTGGTCTCGGACTATTCAGGCCCGAAAAAGACTTTGGAGGTCGAGGTCGGCGACGTGCTGCGCCATGAGGCCTACTATTCAGAAGGCTATTTTCTGGCGAGTTTTGAGGACGAGGAATATGAGCTGAACGAGAGCGACCTCACCGAAATTGCCAGCTTTGAACAAAGCCCTGACGATGACCTATGGGTGCGCGTCACCTGCCATTACGGCAAAGGCGGTGAGGTCTGGTTGCTGCTCTCTGAGGTTCAGCGCCAGCGCGGTATCGGCCCGGTCTCTTTCGATGCGTTTGGCGAGGCCAGCGATCTTGATATCGGGCCGAATGACATTACCCGCTAGCTGACCTTGCCCGTCACATCCTCAATCGGGATGACATAGTCGCGCGAACAGAACTGGCAGTCGACCACCAGCGTCCCGTCCGGCTCGACCATTTCCCGCAAGGCCTCATCAGCCATGGACGAGAGCGTGCCAACCAAGCGTTCGCGATTACACGTGCAACTGTCGATCAGCATATCGCGCTCATCCATTCCGACACCGCCTTCGTGGAACAGACGATAGACCAGCTGCTCAGCCGGCAAGGCCGGATCGATCAGCTCTTCGGCTGAAAGCGTGGCGAACAAGGCTTCGGCCTCGCGCCAGCCATCCGCCGTGTCGCCGCGAGCAGCATCTCCCGCAATTCGCTGAATCATCATGCCGCCGCCTTGCCAGACACCCGCCTGATCTTTTTCAATCGCCAGCATCAAATGCGTCTCAACTTGCTCAGACTGGCGGAAGTAATCACGTGCGCACTCGACCAGCGACCCTTTGGCCAGCGGCACAATCCCCTGGTAGGGCTGCAGGTTAGGGTCATCATGAACGATGATCAGGCCGAGCCGTCCCATCGCGCCGAACAATTGCGGCATATGTGGTTTGCCGCCCTTATTGACGCGCTCAAGATGGGCCCAGCGCTCGGGCTCGTGGCGGGCATAGGCCCGCACGCCGCCATCGCTGCGATACTCACCAACCAGCATTGAGACCGGGCCATCACCTTCCGCCTGGGCCATGACACGTCCCTCAAAAGACATGCCGGAGCCGACAAGCGCCGACAGCATCAGCGCCTCGCCAAGAATAATGGCCAGATCGTCCGGATAGGCATGCCGCTTCAGGATGGGCGACAGGCTCTCGCCGCCCATACGAATAATACGGCCGCGCACGGGCAAACTCACGGGTTTGAAGCCGGCAACGAAATCTTCAATCGAACGATTACTGTCCATGATAACGGACCCTCAAAAGCGAAGTTCGCCATGTGGCAAGTGATACCGCCAAGTGCAAGCGGGCGGGTGTAACGGGCCGATTGTGTTTAGCCGATAGCCGCGCCCATTGGGCCGCTAAAGCCGGAACTCATCGACATGGTGGGCTTTGGCGCCTCGCCGCGCAAGTGCCGCAACAACGTATAATGATCGGGTAATTCCCGGACGAACTTGTCCGTGCGCTGATTGCGTTTTTGCAGGTAGGTATCCCAAAGCGCGCGGGGAATGCCTTGCACCTGGGTATAGTCGCGGCCCTTGTAAAACCCTTTGCCCATCAGCGCCGACAGGTAGGAATTGGCCGTGAAAAACTGGTTATCCTGAAGCTCCAGCTCATCGGGCATTGTGTGCTGCCAGAGCTCAAGCTTCTCGGCCAGCGTATCGGGGATCGGCAAGTCGTGACGGACGGTGCGCCAGAAGTCGGAATCGTCGCGATTGGAGACGTGGAACATCAACACGATAAAGTCGACAATCTCGCGATACAGCATGTCGATCTGCTCGTTGTAGCGCTTTTCGACAACCGGAGAGAAATCATTTTCCGGCAGATATTTGGTCAGCCACATCAGACCCAGCTGAACAGAATAGATCGCCGTGGCCTCAAGCGGTTCGACAAACCCGCTCGACAGCCCAAGCGCCAGGCAGTTCTTGACCATTGATCGCCGCGTCTTACCAATTCGCATGCGAATGATGCGCGGCTCTGTGTCGGCGGCGGCCGGCCCGGCATGCGCCTTGAACTCGGCAATCGCTTCATCATCAGAGATGAACTTGCTGGAATAAATATAACCTGACCCGACCTTGTCGAACAAAGGCACCCAGAATGACCAGCCCGCCTTCATACCGGTCGCCCGCGAGGTGGGCATGATCCTGGTTGGGTCAGCATGCGGCAATCGGGTGACAGCCGCGCGATCATTCAGCAGATATTTGTCATAAGGCTCGAACGGCTCGCCCATCGCCTTGCCGATAATGATGCTGGCAAAGCCGGTTGCATCGATCACAAACTCGATCTCGTGCCTGCCGGCTTTTTCAAGCTCAAGCGCCTCAACAAAACCTGCTTCATTCAGGCAAACCTCTTTTACATCGTCATAGATGTGTTTCACGCCAAGCTTGCGCCCATGCTCCATCAGCATTTTGGCCAGTTCGACCGCATTCATGTGATAGGAATAGGGAACCTGGAACTTATAGTCCGGGCTGCCAATAGCCTTCGGCCCACGATTGGCCCGGATAATTCCTGGACAGACTGACATCGCTTCGGTGAAAGACTGATCGACCGGTCCACCGCCCGGATGCATGGCATATTTGGCATAGAGATAGCCTGGGTTCAGCCCCTCGATCGTGTCCTGGGTGAAAAACGGATTGACCCATGATACAGGCTGGCCTTGTGCATCGACGTCCCAGTGATCAAACCAGCCTGAAAGCTTGAACGTTGCGTCACAGCGCTTGATGAATTCACGCTCATCAATGCCGATAAATCGCAGCATATCGGTCATTGGCCTGGCCGTTGACTCGCCAACACCGGTAATCGCGATCTTCTCGCTTTCGATGAGTGTGACTGTCAAATCACCCGATGCGATCAACCCGCTATAGCGTTTCGCCAGAAAACAGGCCGATAGCCAGCCGGATGTGCCGCCGCCGACAATCGTAATGTCACGGATCGGTTCGCCCATATTCGCTCTCCCCTTTGCTCAACGCCAAGGATGCCACTGAATATGGGCGCTCGGCAAGCGCCACGCGCCCAGCCTATTTCTGCAGGCACCAGCGCAGGATCGCCTTTTGCGCATGCAGGCGGTTCTCTGCCTCATCAAAGACCAGCGATTGCGGCCCATCAATTACCTCAGCGTCCACCTCTTCGCCGCGATGGGCCGGCAGGCAGTGAAGAAACTTGGCATTCGGCGCTGCAAGCGCCATCAGCTCTTCGGTCACAGCATAGGGATCAAGCTCGGCCAGACGCGCATCGGCATCCTTGTCGCCCATCGAGACAAATGTGTCGGCGATCACCACGTCGGCGCCAGCGGCGGCCTCCTCGGCACTGTCGAACAGGTCGATCCGGCCCTGCATCTGGCGGGCAATCTCCACATCGTCCTCATCCGGGGCATAACGGTCCGGCGTTCCCACCGCCAGGCTGAAGCCGAATTTCGGCGCGGCATGGATAAAGCTCGAACAGACATTGTTGCCATCGCCGACCCAGGCGAGACGGGCGCCATCCAGAGTCAGCCCATGCTCTTCCAGCGTCTGTAGATCAGCCATGATCTGGCAGGGGTGCGAGCGGTCGGTCAGCCCATTGATCACCGGCACGCTCGCCGCCTGGGCAAAAGCCTCAACATCGCTGTGATTATTCGCGCGGATCATCACCGCATCGATATAACGTGACAGCACTTTGGCGGTGTCCTCAATGGTCTCACCGCGGCCAAGCTGCATGTCACTGGCCGTTGCGGTGATTGAGCTGCCACCCAGCTGACGGATCGCCATGTCAAAGCTGAAACGGGTCCGCGTCGATGATTTTTCAAAAATCATCGCCAAAGTATGCCCCTTAAGAACAGCCCCGGCATCCGGTTTGCCCCTCGGCCAGCCGCGTCGGTCGGCTTTCATCGCATGCGCAAGATCAAGGATGGCGCGCAGCTCGCCCGCATCCAATTGCCATAGGTCGATGAAGTGCCGAACGGCCATTTTATCTCTCCATTTGTAGGGGAAGCGGCGCTCATAGCGGAAAATAAGGGTAAAAGCCAGCTGACTTGATGGCGGCGCTGAATTTAGGCTGGTCCGGTCCGGGATCATCTCGTAAATGGGCGGCGAGTGATCAATATTCAAAGGAGCACAGGCGTGGATCGCGTATTGATTGTTGGCGCCGGCGCAGCTGGTTCGGTTGTCGCCCAGAAATGCGCGATGGACCGGGACACGTTCAAGCATATTACGCTTGCTTCTCGCCGGATCGAAAGCTGCCAGACAGTGGCAGCGGCCTGTGCGACGCCAATCGAGATTGCCCAAGTCGATGCCGACAATGTCGCCGAGACCGTCGCCCTGATCAACAAGGTCAAGCCAGACCTTCTGATCAATATGGCTCTGCCCTATCAGGACCTGCCAATCATGGATGCCTGTCTTGAAACGGGCACAAACTATATGGATACGGCCAATTACGAACCGCGCGACGAGGCCAAGTTCGAATATAAATGGCAATGGGCCTATCATGACCGGTTTGTTGACAAGGGCATCACCGCCATACTCGGCTGCGGCTTTGATCCGGGCGTGACCAATATCTATTGCGCGTATGCCCAGGAACATCTGTTCGACATGATCGAATATATCGACATTGTCGATTGCAATGCCGGCGATCACGGCCAGGCCTTTGCGACAAATTTCAATCCAGAGATCAATCTGCGCGAGGTCACCCAGGACGGGAAATACTGGAAGGAAGGCAAGTGGATCACCATCCCGCCGCTGTCCATCAAAACCATGATTGACTATCCACAGGTCGGTCCGCGCGCGTCATACCTGCTCTATCACGAAGAGGAAGAAAGCCTCGTCAAACACATTAAAGGTTTGAAACAAATCCGTTTCTGGATGACTTTCGGCGATGAGTATATCAAACATCTGGACGTGTTACAGAATGTGGGCATGACGCGGATCGATCCGGTCATGTATAAGGGCAACCCAGTTATACCGATGGAATTCTTGAAAGAGCTGCTGCCCGCGCCGTCGAGCCTGGCTGAAGATTATACCGGCAAGACCAGCATTGGCGTTATTTTTCGCGGTATCAAAGACGGCCAGCCGCTGACCAAGATGATCTATAATAGCTGCGATCACGCCGAAACGTTCAGGGAAGTCAACGCCCAGGCGGTCAGCTACACAACGGGCGTACCGCCCGTCTCCGGCGCAGCCATGTTCTTTGGCGGGGAATGGGCTGGCAAGGGCGTGTTCAATGTCGAGCAATTCCCGGCAAAGCCCTTCCTCGATGATGTCGCCAAACGTGGCCTGCCCTGGCATGTGCTCGACCTTGGCGACAACGACCAGGCCGCACTCTTTGCGGTGGAAACGTAAGAGATGGCGCAATGATCATCGATGCTTGGGCCCAGCATGCCACCTTGCGCCACGCGCAGAACCCGATGTTCGATTCCCTCAGGCGTTGGGGCAAAGGTGCGATACCAACCGAGCCGCTGCCGGTCAGCGCCACACTGGCAGCCATGGATGAGGGCGGTGTCCAGACGAGCCTTATCTCAGCCTGGCATGCACCAAGCGGCAATCTGATCACCAATGACGAGGTGGCCGGCTTCTGCGCTGA
>JBCCMX010000016.1:0-24655 GCA_039026135.1 Pseudomonadota bacterium
AGGGAGGAAACGCCAGAAGGCGTCAGCACCGAAGTGCTACACTCAAAGTATTGTGCGGCGCACAAAAGACAAGCCCCATAATGCCGCATTGCCGCATAACACCGTTGCAAAATTGGGATAGAGGGTCATTATCGGCGTCCGGCACGAGTCTTGCTCACTCCTATAGCCACTATTCAATTATGGGATTCGCCTGCGAATCTTGGCTCGTTTGGGAGAGCGCTATGACAGATTCAACCGACCTGCACGTTGGCAAACGGTTGCGGCGACGCCGGCGCCTTCTCGGCATGACCCAGCAGGACCTGGCCGTTATGGTTGGCGTTCGCTTCCAGCAAATTCAAAAATATGAGTGCGGAGCGAACCGGATCACCTCATCGCGGCTTTATGACCTGTCCAAAGCGCTAAACGTCTCTGTTCAATACTTTTTTGACGGCATTGACGCGGCCGAAATGCAAGGCCTGGCGGCCAATGATGCCGACCGGCTGGACGGCGATGTGCTAAGCCAGAAGGAAACCCTGGAACTGGTGCGGGCCTATTACCGTCTGGGCGAGCGCCCCCGCCGGCGCCTGCTGGAACTTGCCAAGGCGCTGGAAACCGACTCCTCCGATACCGGCGCCGCCTGAGGCGCTTGACCGGCGCGGCGCGGCGCCCGATAAGCGCCGGGCATGACCAGACCACTCGATTTTGATGCGATAGATGTGGCACGCCAGATGGCAGTGGCCGCTCGATCGGCATCCCTGCCCTATTTTCGCGCGCTCAAATCCGTCGATAACAAAGCCGATGGCCGAGCATTTGACCCCGTCACGGAAGCCGACCGGGGCGCTGAACAGGCGATGCGCAAAGTGCTCGCCGCGCTGCGCCCTGATGATGCGATTGTCGGCGAGGAGTTCGGCAGGCAAGACGGCATGACGGGATGGGTATGGTTTCTGGACCCAATAGATGGTACACGCGCTTTTGTGGCTGGCTTGCCAAGCTGGACCTCGCTGATTGGCCTGGTTGATGATGACGGCCATGCCGCCGCAGGCCTGATCGACCAGCCCGTCTTGGGCGAGTGTTATGTTGGCGATGGCCATAGCGCCCGGCTGGAAACCGCCAATGGCGTGCGCGACATCCACGTGTCAGACTGTGATGATCTGCGCCGGGCGGTGATCTCGACGACTGATCCGTTCATCATGACGCCAGCCGAACAGGGCGCCTGGACGCATTTGCGCCAGACTGCGCGCATCGTTCGCTATGGCCTGGATGCTTATGCCTATGCGCGCCTGGCCGCCGGATCGATCGATCTTGTGGCCGAAAGCGGGCTTGAGCCCTATGACGCCGCGGCTCTTATCCCAGTGGTGCGCGGCGCGGGCGGGCTGGCCTGTGACTGGCGCGGCGCACCGGCCAAACCGGGCGGACAACTGGTCTGCGCGGCGAGCCAGGGCGTTCTGGACCAGGCCCTGATTTCCTTGCGAAGATCAGCCGATTAGCGCGCTTCGGCGCTGGCCAGACGGCGCCAAATTAGGCTAGACCAGCGCCATGAGCGGCGAGACGACCAATAATATGCCCGTCGAACGCAGGCGCCGAAAACGCCCTGGCCCCTGGCATATTGATAATATTATTGACGGCCATGCCCTGCGCGTGAAGCTGACCGCAGCGGCGCAGCAGCATGAGGGAGATGAAAAATCCGTTAGAAAGCAAGCACTTGACCTGCTTCATGCCGCGCTCTTCCGTGGCCGCCTGATCGCACAGGAACGCCTGGAACAGGGCGCAGATGGCCTGGACACTGCCCGCCTGCTGGCCGCCGTGCAGGACGAGGTGCTGCATGCGCTGTATGATTTCACCACCACGCATATTATTCGCGCGCGTAACCCCACGGAGGCCGAGCGGCTGGCCGTCTATGCGACCGGCGGATACGGGCGCGGCGTGCTGGCCCCCTCGTCAGATATCGATCTACTGTTTGTGCGGCCCTATAAGGCCAGCGCCTTTGCCGAGAGTGTGATCGAATACATGCTCTATGCGATGTGGGATATCGGCCTGAAAGTTGGCCACGCCTTCCGCACGCCAGAAGAGTGCGTCAAGCTTGCCAAGGACGATGTGACGATCAAGACCAGCCTGCTGGATGCGCGCTTTCTGTTTGGTGATCGTAAACTCGCCGAGGACACGCGCGACCTGTTCAACGCCCAGGCGGTTTCGGGCTATGACGCACAGTTCATTGCCGACAAGCTGGAAGAGCGTGACACCCGCCATGCCCGTCAGGGCAATACGCGCTTTGTGGTTGAACCGAACATCAAGGAAGGCAAAGGAGGCCTGCGCGATCTGCAGACCCTGTTCTGGATCGTCAAACACCTCGACCCGGTCAACATCACCTCGCTTGAAGATGTTATGCAGGACAAGTTCTTTACCCGGCATGAGGCCCATATCTTTATGCGCGCCGCGCGCTTTTTGTGGACGGTGCGCTGTCACCTTCACTATGTGACGGGCCGGCCCGAAGAGCGATTGAGCTTTGACCTGCAGCCCGAACTCGCTGAGCGAATGGGCTATGTTGACCGCGGCGGGCAGCTGGGCGTTGAACGGTTTATGAAGCGCTATTTCCTGGCAGCCAAAGATGTCGGCGGGCTGACCCGTATTCTTGCCGCCAAGCTGGAAGCCGAACAAAAGAAGAAGCCCGAAGGCTGGCGCCGCCTCCTGCCGGTTGCAGCGCCTAAACCCTTGTCCAATCCCCTCTTCCATGTTGAGGCAGGGCGCGTAGCTGTGAGTGATCGGGACACGTTTCTGACTGATCCGACCAATCTGCTGCGGCTGTTTCAGATCGCCGATCAGGAAGGCCTGGACGTTCACCCCAACACGATGACCATCGCGGCGCGCAACAATCGGCTGATCAATCCTGAAACACGCCTTCAGCCGGCCATGGCGCAGACATTTCTGGAGATACTGCTCGACAGTCAGGACGTCCACACGGCACTTGATCGGATGAACGAGACGGGCGTTCTGGGCCGGTTTATGCCGGAGTTCGGCGGCATCGTCGCGCAGACCCAGTTCAACATGTATCACCATTATACGGTCGATGAGCACACCCTGCGTGCGGTCAGCCATATGGCGGATATGGATCGCGGCGAGCACGAGTTTGAACTCGCCAAGACACTGTTCGGCAAAATCAGTCACCGCCGCGCGCTTTATCTCGCCATGCTGTTGCATGATACCGGCAAGGGGCTGGGCGATCAGCAGGTTGAAGGGATGAAGACAGCCACCAGCGCTTGCGAACGCCTCGGGCTCGACAAAGCCGAGATCGATCTCGTCGCCTGGCTGGTCGGCAATCATCTTGAGATGAGCGAAACGGCGCAGAAGCGGGATATTTCCGACCCGCGCACAGTCGCGACCTTTACCCAATTGGTCGGCGATATCGAACATCTGCGCCTGCTCTACATTCTGACCGTCGCAGATATTCGCGCGGTCGGGCCAGGCGTTTGGAACACGTGGAAAGGCCAGCTGCTCGGCGAGCTGTATCATGCATCGGAAGCGGCGCTGCGCGGCGGTCGAAGCGATGAAGCAAGCATCGCCTCCAGCCTGTCACGCCGGGCCGAAGCCAATCGCACCCTAGTTCAGGATCAGCTTGGCACGCTGCCGCAATCGCTGCTGGAGCTCGACGAGTCCTACTGGACCGGGTTTGATGAAGCCACCTTGCTGCGCCATGCCCACGCGCTGAGTGGGCCCGGTGGGCCCGTGGTCAAGGCCGAGGCGGCCAGCGATGGCGGCACCGAGCTTTTGGTCAGCGGGCCGGACCGGATGGGACTGTTTGCCCGTCTGGTCGCCGCGATTGATGCCGAAGGCGCGCATATCATTTCCGCCCAGGTCTATACCGGAACATCCGGCAATATCGTCGATGTGTTCATCCTGCAGGATGATGAAGGCGGCGCCTATGCGCAGAGTGATGATTTCCGGCTGCAAAGGCTGGAGCGATCCGTTATGGACGCGCTGGTCGGCGATGGCGAGATCAGCGAGATCAAACAGCGCCCCGACCGGCGCGAGGCCGCCTTTGTGGTGCACCCGCGCGTTGCCATGTCGGAGGATGCCTCACGCGACTTCACCGTGATTGATGTGTCGGGCCGCGACCGGCCTGGCCTGCTGCGCGATGTCGGCCTGGTGCTGGCCGATGCCGAGGTTTCAATCATATCGGCGCATGTCGGCTCTTATGGTGAGCGTGTGTTTGATGCGTTCTATGTCAAACTGCCGGACGGGTTTGACGAGGCCGCAAAATCGTCACTTCATGCGCGTCTGCTCGCCGCACTTGAGCGCGAAGAACCAGACGCACCAAGCACACCCGCCAAAACGCTGAAACGTGCCAGCGCCGCTGACAGCTTCTAGGACCAGGACCGATACGCAAATGGCCCGCCTGAACAGGACCCGCTTATGAGCCTGCTGCGTAACACCCTGACCCAGTCCAGCCTGACGCTGAGCAGCCGCATTCTGGGGTTTCTGCGTGACGTCCTGATCGCAGCGAAAATCGGCGCGGGGGGCGTTGGCGATGCCTTTGTGACCGCCTTGATGTTTCCGAACCTGTTCCGGCGCATCTTCGCCGAAGGGGCGTTCGCGCAGGCCTTTGTCCCGGCCTATGCTCGCACGCTTGAAGCCGAAGGACCGGAGGCGGCCGAAGAGATTGCGCGCCAGACAATGCGCGGGCTGTTTGCGCTGACCGCTGCATTGGTGATTGTCGCCCAATTGACGATGCCATGGATCATGAAAGTGCTGCATGGCGGCTATGAGGAAAGCTCGGAGAGCTTTCAGCTCGCCATCCTGTTGACGCAGATCACCATGCCCTATCTTGCCTGCATGGCGCTGGCGGCGCTTCTGTCAGGCGTGCTGAACGCGGCGGGCCGGTTTGTTCTGTCCGCCGGCGCGCCAACCCTGCTCAATATTTTCCTGATCGGCGCGGCGCTGATGGGTGACGGGGCAAGGCAAACGTCGATCTATGCCTCGAGCGCCGTCAGCCTGGCCGGCCTCGCGCAAGTCGGCGTGCTATGGTGGGGAGTGACCCGCCAGAACGTCTCGCTCTCACTCGGCCTGCCGAAACTGACCCCGGGCGTGAAGAAAGTGATTGCGCTCGCCATTCCCGGTACGATTGCAGCCAGCGGGACGCAGATCAACATCCTGGTCAGTCAAGCGCTGGCAAGCTTTGAAGCCGGCGCAAAGTCATGGCTGTTCTATGCCGACCGGCTTTATCAGCTGCCACTCGGGATTGTCGGTGTGGCCGTCGGCGTTGCCATTCTGCCGCGCCTTGCCCGCGCGGCCCGCGCCGAGGATCACAAGACCGGCCACGGCCTGATGGATGACGGGATCGGCCTTGCCATGGCGCTGACCGTGCCGGCAGCGATCGCGCTGATTGTCGCGCCGGCCTATCTGATTGAGGGCCTGTATGCGCGCGGGGCATTCACACAGAATGATGCGACGCAAGCTGGCCTCGCGCTGGTGCATTATGGCTGGGGCGTGCCGGCCTTTGTGCTGATCAAGGTGCTGGCGCCGGCCTTTTTTGCCCAGGAGGACACCAAGACCCCGATGCGCTTTTCGCTGATCAGTGTGGCCATCAATACTGTGCTGGGCGCGAGCCTGTTTTTCTGGTTCAAATCGATGGGATGGGCCGGCTTTCCGGGCCTTGCCATGGCGACCAGCGCGGCGGCCTGGGTCAATGCACTGCTCTTGTTTTCCGGCCTTGCCGCGCGGGGATGGTATCGCCCGGGCCCGCGCCTGTTTGTCCGCCTGATCTCAATCACGCTGGCGAGCCTGGCCATGGGCGCGGCCCTGATCGGTTTCCTGATGCAACGCGAGCGAATTACGGCATCTCTGCCATGGGGCGATTGGGGCGGCGGGCTGGCGGAGGTCGCGGTCTTTATCCTGGCCGGCGCGCTCGCCTATGGCGTGGCTGCCCTCGTGTTTGGCGCCATCCGGATCGGCGATTTGCGCAGCCTGGCGCGGCGCACACCATAAAACGCGCTTTCCATTCGCACCAAATCGGATAAACCGGCGCCCACTATGAGCGAAGAACAGATCTATTCAGGCCCGCAGCGGGTCTTTTCCGGCATTCAGCCCACCGGCAATCTGCACCTTGGTAACTATCTTGGCGCGTTGAAGAAGTTCGCGGACCTTCAGAATCAAGGCTGGGACGGCATTTACTGCGTCGTCGATCAGCACGCGATTACCCAGCCGCACGATCCGGCCTTGTTGCCCGATCAGACACGCCAGATTGCAGCCGCGATGCTGGCCTGCGGTGTCGACCCGGACAAATCGATTGTTTTCGTACAGTCGGCCGTTCGCGCGCATACAGAGCTTGCCTGGATCTTCAATTGTGTTGCGCGCATGGGCTGGCTGGAAAAAATGACCCAGTTCAAGGACAAGGGCGGCGATAATGCCGAGCGGGTATCGGTTGGCTTGTTCGATTATCCGGTCCTGCAGGCGGCAGATATTCTGCTTTACAAGGCAACGCACGTCCCCGTTGGCGAGGATCAGAAACAGCATCTGGAGCTGAGCCGGAACATTGCCGCGCGCTTTAACCAGCAATTTGAGGCGCCGGGCTTTTTCCCGCTGCCCGAACCGCTGATCGAAGGCCCCGGCGCGCGGATCATGAGCCTGAAAGACGGCACAAAGAAAATGTCGAAATCCGACCCGGCAGAAAATTCGCGGATCAGCCTAATTGACAATGCTGACACGATTGCCCGCAAGATCAAGAAATCCAAGACCGATACGCTGGGCGATATGCCTGGCAATATAGAGGGTCTAGAGGGCCGGCCGGAGGTGGAAAACCTTGTCGGCATCTATGCGGCGCTGGCCGGCACGGATGCCGAGAGCGTGCTGGCGGAGTTTGGCGGCGCGGGTTTCGGCACGTTCAAGCCGGCGCTGGCGGACCTGGCGGTGGCGCATCTTGGCCCGATCACAGAGCGGATGCGCGCTTTGCTGGACGACCCGGCGGAAATTGACAGGGCAATCGCCCTTGGCGCCGAGAAGGCCAATACGATCGCTGAACCGATTATTGACAAGGTGCGGCGCACGGTCGGCTTCTGGCAGGTGTGAACCTGGTCTAAGTTTCAAGCGAAACTGTTTTGGAGCCTGCCCATGAACCGCTTTGTCACACTGATCGCTGCTGGTGCCCTTCTTGGCGCCTGCGCGCCCGCAACCGCGCCAAGCGAAAGCGGGCCGGTCCTGTCCTACACCAACGCCTTCGTGATGGCACCCATTGCTGATCGCGACATGACAATGGGCGGGGTGTCCTTAAGCGTTGCGGGCGGCGATGTGCGCCTGGTTGGCGCGAGCTCACCATCGATTGGCACAATTGAGCTGCACACCATGGCGATGGACAATGGCACAATGAAAATGCGCCAGGTAGAGGGCTATGATATTGCCAGCGGCGAGACGCTGGCGCTGAAACGCGGCAGCGACCATTTCATGATGTTTGAACTTGGTAATGATCTGGTCGCAGGCGAGACAGTTGATATTACACTCGACTTTGATGCAGGCGGCACGCCGATGAACCTGGTGATTGAAGCCGATGTGCGCGCGCTCGGCGAATAGAGATGGGCGCGCTTAGATCAATCCTCGCCGCGCTGGCCGTCACGGGTCTGGTGTCCTGCGGCCAGACTGAGCACAGCCCTACCCTTGTCAGCTATCCGCTTGCACTTGATCCTGATTGCCGCGATGGCCGCGCGAAAATCTATGACCAGTGCAGCAACCAGCTCGATCTCCTAAACGCGGCGCGGGCGCGCGCGGCAGCGGAAGGCAAGACGGTTCTTGTGTCCTATGGCGCCGAGTGGTGCATCTGGTGTCACGTGTTCGACAAGTACATTGCCGGTGAGGCGGATACATTCACCTACACTTATGGCGAGCCAGGCGCGCCGGAGAAATGGACCGACACCCTGTTTGAGCGCAGCACAGGCGATGCGGCCGGCGAGGCCAAGGCCCTGAAAACCTTTGTCGCCGAACAATTTGTTGTCGCACACATCAACCGCGAGTTCGCCGAGGCAAGCGACGAGGTGCTGGCCTTTACCGGCGCCGACACCCACTATCCCGGCTGGATCCCTTATATTTTCGCGATTGACGCCGATGGCCAATATGTCGGTCAGGTCTATCATGAAGATGTCGAGGTGCGCCGGGATACCGATGACTGGTATCGCGGCTATGACCGGGTCAAAATGCTCGCTATCCTGAAGGATCTCGACACGGGCGCTCGCCCTTAGATGAATGGAGCTGAACTTACATGGCCCTGACGCAAGACCAACAGGACAGACTGGACGCCGCAGCGTTCCGCCGCCTGCTCTCACACCTCGACAATCGCAAGGATGTGCAGAATATCGAGCTTATGATCCTCGCAGATTTCTGCCGCAATTGTCTCGGCGACTGGTACCGTGAAGCAGCCGAAGCCGAAGGTATCGAGATCACCAAGGATGCGGCCCGCGAGCGGGTCTATGGCATGCCCTATGCCGAATGGAAGTCAAAGCATCAAGGCGAGGCCACGCCTGAGCAGATGGCGGCCTTTGAGGCGCGTCGCACTGAGCGTTGAAGCTGGCGGGCGAATATTTATCTGATACGGTTTTCGCCGCTGCTGGCGGCGGCATGACATATAGTGGAGCAAGGCCATGTGGCGCATTCTGATCTTCTTTCTGGTTGCTGTACCGCTGGCCCAAGCGCAAGAGGAGGCCGCGCCTGCCGCGCCATTCGACGCGCAGATCGGATCACTGGACTATCGCCAGGACGTGACGGTCTATTACTCCATGAGCTGCGCCCATTGCCTCGACTTCCTTGACCGCAATCTGGCGCGTCTCGCCGCGCAAGCACGCGCGGGGCATGCCAAGCTCACCCTGATCGAAGCGCCGGGCTATGTGGCCGAGGTCGATGAGAAATTCTATGGCTATGACACAAAGGGTGTATTTGCCTCGAACGCGATGCGTTGCGTGGCCGCGACGGGCGACGCCGAGGCATATATCGACGCGCTTCTGGCTGCGATCAGTATTGCGAAGGCCGCGGTAAAGCCCGACCCTGAACGCACGGACTGGCAGAACGGAAACATCACATGGCAGCACTGGGTGCATGCCAGCGGCAAGACACTGAATGACGGTTTCGTCCATGGCTATATGTATGAGGCGATTATGGCGTCAGCCGGACTGTCTTACGACGATTGCGACAAGGCCGGCTTCAATGCCTTCCGCGCCGAGCGCCAGCGGATTTTACGCGACGATATCAAACGCGGCGTGCCTTATATCGTCTATAATGGGGCCGGAACGTCGAGCACGCGCAACGATCTGCCCGATACGATCCAAGAGACAGTGGACGGCTGGGCAAGTCTGTTCCAGAGCCACCTTGCCATTACGCTGAAGGGAAGTGGTGACCGTGTGATCGTCGATCAAGTCACACCAAATGGGCGCGGCGCTCGCCTGGATCTGAAACCGGGCGATCATCTGGTGTCGCTCGGCTTTGAGCCGCTGTCGCGGATCTCCGATCTTGACGGCCGCTCTGGCAAAACCGGGCTGCTGGAAGTCGCCTCGGGCGAGGCACTGCGCTACGTTCAGCTTGCCGACGCGGCGAGATAGGTTGCCCGCGCGCCGGCCATATGGCCCTCGACATAAGCCTGGAACGCATTGATACGCGGCACAATTTCCTCTCGAAAGCGCCGGCCATTGAAAACACCGTAGTGGCCGACGCCAGGCTGGATGTAATCGGTCTGTAAATGGTCCGGGATATGGGTGCACAGATCGTGCGCGGCCTGTGTCTGGCCGATGCCGGAAATATCGTCCTTTTCGCCTTCCACCGTCATCAGGCCAACCGTTTCGATGGCGGACGGATCAACCAGCCGGTCGCCGCGATAACGCAGAACGCCCCGAGCGAGATGATGTTCCTGAAAGACTTTGCGAATGGTCTGCAGGTAAAACTCTTCACTGAGATCAAGCACAGCAAGATATTCGTCATAGAAGGCGCGGTGCTTGGCGGCACTGTCCTTGTCGCCCTGCACCAGATGCTCAAAGAAACGCGCCTGCGCATCAACATGGCGGTCCCAGTTCATATGCATGAAGCTGCTCAGCTGGACAAAGCCCGGATAGACACGGCGCAGCGCACCCGGCCAAGGCGCCGGCACCGTATAGATCATCTTGTCCTCGAACCATTCAAAGCTGCGCTGCTGTGACAGAAGGTTTGGCACAGTCGGCGAGCGGCGCGCATCAATGGGCGAGCCCATAAATGTCATTGTGGCCGGCAGGGCATCGTCGCCATCTTCTGCCATCATCGAGATCGCCGCCAGAACGGGCGGACCGGGCTGACAGACGGCCAACACATGCGCGCCGCCGCCCACAATGCCGAGCATGTCGCGAACATGATCGATATAATCGTCAAGATCGAAGCGACCGACCCAGACCGGCGCCATTTTCGCATCCTTCCAGTCGGTGATGTAGACCTCATGGGTCGGCAAAAAGGCCTCGACCGTGCCGCGCAGAAGGGTCGCAAAGTGGCCCGACAGAGGCGCGGCGATCAGCAGGCGTGGGCGGCCTTTCGGCGCGCCCGGCGGGTTGAAATGAATGAGCTTTGCCCAAGGGCTCGACCAGACAGATCGCGGCAGGACCGGCACTGTCTCACCGTCAATCTCGGTCTCGCGGATCATCCAGTCGGGCTTGCCATAAACACGGGTCGCTCGCTCGACAACGCTCATCGTCGCGAGCATCGAGCGGCCGAGCTGGGTTTGACGCAAAGGATTGGCCGGGCTGCGCAGCACAGATTTGGCGCTCTTGGCATAGAGCCTGAGCGGCGTCATGGCCGCCCGGTTCATCTCAACCAGCGTATAAAGCATGCATTCATCCCGGATTTGCTGCGATGCAACATATCCAGTTCTGCCGCTGGGTAAAGCGAAAAGGCAGCGCGGACTGCGCCGCGCAACTAGCTTAAATGCTCAGCCAGACAGTCGGCCATATATTGCGGATCGCCGCCTTCTTCAGCGAAAAAGGTCTGCAGTTGCCAGTCCTCATCCATGAGATAGAGCAGCGATGTATGGTCCATCGTATATTCAGCCAAGCTGGCCGGCGTCTCGATTTTCTCATACTGGGCGATAAACCCCTCAGCCGCCGCACTGATCTCTTCAGCTGAACCGGTCAGCCCGACCAGACCCTCTGGAAAGACATCGGCGTTCACATAGGTGGCGAGCGCTTCGGGCGTATCACGTTCAGGATCAACCGTGATGAGCAGCGTTTGTGGCGGGGTTACCCCCTCAGGCAAGCGTGAATAGGCCTGATTCACGGCGATCAGCGTGCCGGGGCAAATATCCGGACAATAAGTGAACCCGAAGAAGACAAGGCTGGCGCGGCCCATAAAATCGGCTTCAGTGACGCGATTGCCATTATGGTCGATCAGGTTGAAGGGCCCGCCAATCTCAGCATAGGCGCGGGTTGAGCACCCGCCGACAGCGCCGCCAGCCTGCGGCGGGGTGGGAGATGAACCGCCGCACGCCGCCAGAGCGAGCATGCTTGCGATGACAGTGAAGCGCTGTATCGTTTTCATAGAAGCGTATATGGCCTGCCTTTTGCTGAATGGCGAAGCGACGCGGTGCCGCAAGACAGGACGATATGGACGATAACCGCCAACCCAGCGGGCACATGGATGAAGTGCTCTATAGCCTGCTTCCGCAAGGATTGGGCACGGTTGGCTCGGCCTGGGGGCGGATGCGGCTGGCCACGCTGGTCACGTTGCGCTGGCTGGCGGTTGCCGGACAGACCGTGGCCATTCTGGTGGTGTATTTCGGGCTCGGCTTTGAGTTGCCGCTGGCGGCCTGTCTTGGCGTGATTGCGGCTTCGGCCTGGCTGAATGTTTTTATGTCCTTTGCCTCGGCCAGCCAGATCCTGCTGCGCGGCTGGGAAGCAGCCTGGCAGCTGGCCTTCGATACCGCGCAGCTGGCACTGCTGCTAAGCCTGACGGGCGGGCTGTCCAATCCATTCCTGCTGTTTATGATCGCGCCGGTCACGGTCGCAGCCTCCAGCCTGCGGGCCCATTATGCCTTTATGATTGTGTCGCTGGCGATTGGCCTGGCCGCGCTGATGCCGCTTGTTTCGGCCGATCTGCCATGGCGCGCGGGCGAGACACTGGTGCTGCCAACCCTGTTTGAAGGGGGCCAGTTTGGCGCCCTTTGTATCGGGATTATCTTCTTTGCACTGTCGGCGCACCGGGTGAATGAGGATCAGGCCAAACTGGTTCAGGCGCTGGATGCGGCGAGTGTTGTCATGTCGCGCGAGCAACGCCTGTCGGCGCTGGGGGCCATGTCAGCGATGACGGCGCATGAGCTTGGTACGCCGCTGGCGACCATTCATCTTGTTTCAAAGGAGCTGGTCGGCGAATTGCCGGACGGATCGCCCTATCGGGAAGATTTGACGCTGCTGGCAGAACAGGCTGAACGCTGCCGCGCCATTTTGCGCCAGCTCGGCGCGGCGCGCGAAGCAGATGATATTGTACATGCGCAAATGCCGCTGAGCGCGCTGGTTGAAGAGGCGGCCGCGCCGCACAAGGGCCTAGGCGTGGCCGTGCAGGTCACTTACGAGGCCGGCGAAGGCGGCGAAGCAAAAGTGCCGACGATCCGGCGCAGCCCGGAGATTCTGCACGCGCTCGGCGCCTTCATTGAGAATGCGGTGAGTTTTGCCGAAACGGAGGTTCGCGCCGTCGCCAGCTGGACCAATGATCAGTATATCGTCACCATTCGTGATGATGGCCCGGGCTTTGCGCCGGAAGTCATGCCGAAGCTTGGCGAGCCCTATGTCTCTGAGCGCGGCGAGGCACAACTTGGCGGCGGCGATATGGGGCTTGGCTTCTTTATTGCAAAAACGCTGATTGAGCGCACGGGTGGGCGAATTGCGACACGTAATCGCGCGGCGCCTAATCGCGGTGCGATTGTTCAGGCAGTTTGGCCACATTCTGTGCTTCAAGCCTTGGACAATTTGCCAAATGACACAGATATAGGGGGATAAAGGAGCCAAAAATGGAACCACCTGTCACAGTCAAACTGCATGAGAGCTTAAAAGACATCGAAGACAGAACCTGTCTTGTCTTGGACGATGATGGCCCATTTCTTCAGCGCCTTGCGCGTGCCTTGACTCAGCGCGGTTTTTTAGTGTCGGCGACTTCGAAAGTCGCAGAAGCGCGCGACATTGCACGGCTGAACCCGCCAGCCTTTGCTGTGCTGGATTTACGCCTGGAAGATGGTTCAGGCCTTGATGTCGTGGAGGTTCTGCACCGCTACCGCCCTGAGGCGCGCGCGGTGATCCTAACCGGTTATGGCGCGATCGCGACCGCCGTTGCCGCAGTGAAGGCCGGGGCTGTCGACTATCTCGCCAAGCCGGCCGACGTGGAAGACATTGTGCGGGCCCTGGTCAATAGCGGTGACGGCCTGCCTGCCCCGCCGGAAAATCCGATGTCGGCTGACCGTGTCCGCTGGGAACATATCCAGCGCGTCTATGAACTGTGCGGACACAATGTGTCGGAGACAGCGCGGCGGCTGAACATGCACCGGCGCACGCTGCAGCGTATCCTGGCCAAACGCGCGCCGCGTTAATCCAACCTTTCCCACATTGCAGGTGTCTGGCATCCGCTTTGGATCAAAGCGGCGATAAGCCCTGTTTGAGCAAATGCATGTCTCGGTATATTGACATATGGATCAAATGAGACATATTTGTCTCATGACACCTCCACTTAGACCGACCACAAGAGATGCGATTGTCGAAGCGGCGTTTAACACGTTGAGCCGCGATCCGAGCGCATCGCTGTCAGACATTGCTGATCACGCCGGCGTTGGCCGCGCGACCTTGCATCGCCATTTTGCCAGCCGTGATGATCTTGTTCGGGCTCTGGCGCTGATTGCCATTGATGAGATGGATCGCGCCGCCGAGGCGGCCTGCGCGCACACAAATTCATACGCTGAAGCCTTCGAGAACACGCTGATTGCACTGATCCCGCTCGGCGATCGCCATGGCTTTCTGGCCGGTGAACCGGTCGAGGACGATCCGGGCATCGCCGACGCTTTCGCGCGCCAGCAAAACGAAACGCGCGCCCTCGTTGATGCCGCCAAAGCCGAAGGGCTGTTCGACCCCAGCGTGCCGACCGAATGGGTCGTGCAGGCCTTCGACCATCTGCTCTATGCCGGCTGGCAGAGCGTCAAGGATGGCGACGCGACCCATCGCCAAGCCGCTGATCTGGCCTGGCGCACCCTGACAATCGGACTGGCAAGGAAAGACAGATGACGCCCGCGCAAATCGAGCAATTCGGCTATTCATTCGATGAGGTGTTTCTGCTCATCGGCCTTGGGATTCTCATCATAGAAATTGTCAAAGCGCTGTTCACAAAGCCCTTCAAAGGCCGCGGCTTCCTCGATATGGCGACCAGCATCTCGACCCAGATTCCGTCGATCCTGATTGAGACATTCGTCCTGTCCTTCGCCTATCTCGGTTATATCTGGCTGTCTGAAAGCTTCATCACATGGACGATGCCGTTGAGCATCTGGACATTCGCATTGGCGGTTCTGGCCTGCGACTTTGTATACTATTGGGAGCACCGGACTGCCCATGAGGTCAGAGTGCTTTGGACCCAGCATGCGGTGCATCACTCCTCACGCTTTATGAATTCGAGTATCGGTGTGCGGTTCGGGCCACTGGAGGGGGTCGTGTCGGCTCTGTTCCACTTGCCGCTTGTCTTCCTTGGCTTTCCGCCGGTTCTGATCTTTGCCGGTATCTTGATTGTCCTTGCCTATCAGACCTGGATCCATACCGAACTGATCGGCAAACTGGGCATTCTGGATGATGTTCTGAACACACCGTCCAATCACCGCGTCCATCATGGATGTGACGACAAATATATCGACACGAATTATGGCGGCATTCTGATCATCTGGGATCGGCTTTTCGGGACCTATCAACGCGAAGAAGAGCGGCCGCGATATGGGTTGAAGCGGGACTTTGAGAGCGTCAATCCATTCGTGGTCTGGTTCTCAGAATTGCCCGGCCTGTTCTCTGACCTGCGCCGCGCGAGATCTTTTGGTGAGGTATGGATGTACCTCTTCGGCAAGCCCGGCTGGACACCTAAAACCGCAGAGGCAAGCGCTAAGGTGCATGACCGCTAGCTGTTAACCGTCAGGCGAACAATATCTCACAACCGGTGCCGGCCGGGACGGTGTCTGCGCGTGCCAGTTGTCTGTTACCGGTTCTTCACCAGACCCAAGCGCACGGCACAAGGCGCAAGCGCGCTTGACGTCGCGCAGCCCTGCCGCAACAGGCTAACCTACGGTTAATCGCCGGTTCCCGCTGGCGGCAAAATCGCGTATAAACATGCCAACGTCGTGGAGGGACATGCGCATGACCAAAGCCTTTTTGAGACTGATCCTGGCCGCCGCGTCGATGACGCTTCTTGCAACGCAGGCCGCCAGCGCCATGGGCGGGGCGGGCGGCGCGCCGGTCGAGGGCGAGGCACGGCTGGCTTTGATCATCAGCCAATCTGATTATTCCGACAGTATGGGCGCGCTTCTCGGCACCCCGGAAGAGGCCGACCTGATCCACAGCGCGCTTGATCAAACCGGGTTCAACGTCTGGCGCGAGAGCGACCTGACGGCGACCCAGCTGAAGGATACATTGCGCGAATTTCGCCGCGAGCTTGATGGGCTGGGGCCCGACGCGGTCGGTTTCATCTATTATACCGGCCATGGCGCCCAGCACCCGGAAACAGAGGCCAGCTATCTGCTCGGCATTGATGCCGATATCGAGGTGGCCTCGGATCTGAATGAGTTCGGCGTCGACCTTGGCGCGCAGCGCGACAATTTTGCCGCTGTCGGCGCAAAGGCGGTGTTCATGGTGTTCGATGCCTGCCGCAATGTGCCGGGCTTTGGCGGGTTTAAAACCTCAATGAAAGGTCTGAACCGGGTCGAGGCCCAGTCGGATATGCTGATCGCCTATTCGACCGATCTTGGCGATGTCGCTGCCGAAGGCGAATACGCGCCGGTGCTCGCCGAGGAGCTCATACGCGCAGGCCAGTCTGCTGAAACAGCCTTTTCGAATGCGCAGCGGCGCGTTGCCGAGCAGACTGATCGTCGGCAACTGCCCTGGTACAATCCGCGGCTCTATAACACCGTCTGCTTCGCCGGTTGCCAGCCGGTGAATTCAGCGCCGCCGCCAAGCCTGCCCGATGAACCTGAAGGCCCGCCTGAAGCACCGCAGCAAGTGGTGATGACCGAACCGGCGGAGGTCTTGCCGGATCTTCCCCAAGACATACCACAGCAGACGGTCGCCGACCGTTCTGACCGGCAAGCTTATGCGAAAATCTGTTCCGCGCTCGAGGGCGTACGGACTGCGCTGGCGGTGGATGGCACATCACTCGCCACAGGGAACAACCGCGGCAGTCCGGTCATCGAGTATTATGACAGCTCGCGCTTAACGCGTGAGTTTGCCGATTGTGGGTTTACACGCTTGGACCATCGCAGGCTCTCTGAACCAAAATACTATGTCGAATACAATTATCGCTGCGACGCGTCCGTGGACCAGGACAGGGCGGCCGCAGAGTTTCAGGTGCTCACGAAAACTCTATTGGCGTGTGCCAGTTTTGAAAAGAAGCCGCGCGACTTCAAGGCCGACGGCACGAAGGGCGAAGCTTGGCTCCTCTATAAGGAAGACGAGTTCATCAAGCACAATCGTAATCTGCAATTGCTGCTGGACGGCGATTCTGACACATCGACCCTGTCGCTGAAGATGCGCGTGATCAGCGAGAAATAGTGGCATGTTCAGCCGTGTGGGGTGAGCGCCCTATTCGCCCGTCCCACACACACGTTTGTCGATACAATATTCCAGGTTGCCCCAGGCAAACTGCCCGGCGCGGGTTGTGATCGCGCGGTCCCCCTCTTCCGTGCTTGACGCGACCTCGACCGCTTCGCGGCGGAACAGCCCGCGGCGTGGATCGATGCGGTTGAAGACAGACCTTAAGAGCCGGACGAGATAGTCGGTTGGATCGGCAATCCTCTGAAAGCCGTTCTTGATATCGACCGGCAGACTGGCGTTCTCAGGCACCACCATAGCGATGACACTTTGCTGGCCATTGGGCAGGCCAGCCTGCAGCCTGAAGGTAAACAGGTCGCCCGGCACGTGGATGGTCCGGCCCGCTTCGAAGACTGGCCACCCATCCACCCGCGAGGCCTCGTCATCATTGGGGTAAAGCTGGGTCAACTCATTGTTGGCGTTGAAATCAAACAGGACGAGTTTGCCCGAAACCGGCATTGTGATGCGCACATCAACAAAGTCGCCAATTTCAATCGTGTCGACTTTCTGGCCGCTTGCATTGAGCAGGTCCATCTCGATGGGCTTGATCAAGCCAGCAAATTGCAGCGCAAGCGAGGCAAACATGCTGGAGATACCGGTTGTATCGCGCGGCGAGGTATCGATTGGCTCGGCACTGACGGTGCCGACATGGCTGGTGATCCAATCTGAATACGCCGAGATGCGCGTATAGACACCCGGTGTGTTGGCGCGCCCGCAACCAATGCCCCAACTGACAATGCCGACCTGATAGGGGCATCCGTTCTTGTTGACCTTCATCAAGGGCCCGCCGCTATCGGCCTGGCAGGCATCGCGGCCACCCTCAGGCAAGCCGGCACAAATCTGGCCGCCTGATACGGCATAGTCCATGGCCCATTCTGGCCAGCGCTGCATCGCCTCGGCCAGGCGCGTTGAACAACTGCCCGCATTCACCGTCGGCGCGCCGGTTTCCTGAAGGCGAAGGCTGGGCGCGGCAATCCGTGAGCGGTTCAGCGTTTGACCTGACTGCCATGGCACGCTGGCGGCACCAGAGAGTTCCTGCAGCAAGCCATATCCGCCAATCCAGGCAAGCTCGCCTGCATCTGTGAGGCGGTCGGTCTGGGCCTGCATGGACAGGGTCGACACGGCGCCAGCGGCAGACCGGTTGAGTTTCAACAGGGCAATATCCGAGCCCATTGTGGCCCGGCCGGTCTCATAGTCAGGGTGCATGATGACCTGTGTGGCGTGGAAGACATCGCCCGGCAGAACGTCATCGAGGCGGTCAGCGCCCTTGACAATGCGCACCGCGCCAACCGGAAGCAGGCGTGTCCGATCGCGGCTAAGCTCGTATTGAAACACTTTGTTGTTGTAGGAGCGCATGTACTCAACGCAGTGCGCTGCGGTGAGGACCCAGTCCTGATGGATAACGGTGCCGCCGCAAAAATGGTAGGCGCCGCCGCTTTCTTCAACCTGAAGAGAGACAATGCCAGGCCACTGGCCGGCCTTGGCGTTGCGGCCATTGACCACTTTAGCGCCGTCAACCTTTTGCGGCTGAACACAGACGGCGCGCTCGGGAAGCTCGCCCATTGGCTGCGCCAAGGCCGCGCCGCTCAGCATCGCAGCCCCCAATCCAGCACTCATCAACCGATTCAGCATCACGTCCTCCCAAACAATACGCCCCTGACATTACCGGAGCCAACGAACGGCGCCAGATATTTTTGGTTGCAAAATGGGCCAGGATTTAGGCAGCGTGTCGGGTCTGGGCCAGCACCAGATCAATGGTGTTGTCGCCAATCAAAGGTCTTGAAAGCTGAAACCCCTGTGCCTCGGGGCAACCGGCGCGCCGCAATAGCCGGGTTTGTTCATCGGTCTCGATGCCTTCGGCGACCAGCGAGATGTTCAGATTGCGCGCCAGCTGTATGATCGCGCGGGTGATGCTGAGACTATCGCGATGTGTGGCGAGACCTTCGATAATGGAGCGATCAATCTTCAGCCGATCGATTGGCAGCTTGTGTAGCCGGCCAAGCGAGGAATAGCCGGCCCCGAAATCATCGATCGCGACCGATATGCCGAGGGCCTTGAGCTCTTCAAGAATACGCAACGTGATCTCGATATCGACGAGGAGAAGGTTTTCAGTGATTTCCAGCTCAAGATGGCGGGGATGCAGGCCGCTTTCGGTCAGCGCCGACTCGACAACATGCGGAAAGTTCATATCGCGAAATTGAGCCGGCGAGACGTTCACACACACGCGGGTATCACGCTCCGGCACGGCCGCCTGCCATTCGGCAGCAAGCAGGCAGGCTTTTCGCATGACCTGCTCACCGAGCGCATGGATCAACCCGGCTGCCTCGGCAATGGCGATGAACTCATCCGGCGTCACCGCGCCAAGCTGGTCATCATGCCAGCGGGCGAGCGCTTCAAAGCCAGAGACACAGCCCGATGTCAGGCTAAAAATCGGCTGGTAGACGAGCGATAGTCGGTCATGAGTGATGGCCTCACGCAAGCGTTCCTCAACACGTTTACGCCGATCAATCGAGGCGCCAAGACCGACATGATAGGCCCGGTAGCGATTGCGGCCGGCTTCCTTGGCATCGTAGAGCGCAAGATCTGCATGTTTGACCACGTCGATGGCATTGGCGCCGTGAACAGGGACCTGAGCGATGCCGATCGAGGCGCCAATGGTCACGCCCAAACCGTCAATGGCATAAGGCTGAGACAGGCTGTCGAGCAATCGCGACGCGATTTTTTCTGCATCGCTCAGATTGCCGAGCGCATCGCAAATCACCATGAACTCGTCGCCGCCGAGGCGCGCACACCAGTCCTGCTCTCGCAAGGATGACTGGATCCGCTTGGAGACCTGTTTCAGCAGGCCATCACCAGTATCATGGCCATGCGTGTCATTGATCGCCTTGAAGCCATCAAGATCAATCGCCAGCAAAGTCAGACCGGTTGACGTGTCCCTCGATGCGAAAGCTGTTTCCAGCCGCTTCTTGAACGCATAGCGGTTTGCAATCCCGGTCAGTGGGTCGCGAACAGCAAGTTCCCTCATCTTTCGTTCAGCCGCGATGCGCGCGGTCACATTTGTCCCGACGCCCTGATAACCCAGAAGCGCACCATCGGCGCTAAAATGCGGCCTGGCGGACAGCTCGAAATTGAAGTCGGCGCCATCGCGGTCTCGGAATGTGGTCACCAGACCCGAATAGCTTTCAAGCGCCTGGATCGCCCGCGACATGCTCTCCATCTGATCGGGCTCCAGCCGGATCATATCCAGATAGTGCCGCCCGATCATATCGCCATGCGCAAATTGCAAAACGTCCAGCATCCGCCCGGCCAGGTGCACCACATGACCGGTGAGATTTGTTTCCCACATGAGATCGGCGGCAATGGTGTTGAACCCGTTGGCGCGCTGAACCTGTTGCAAAACCTCGCAATAGGCCCGCTCTGCCTTGACCTGTTTTCGCCGCGTGTCCTTGCGCATCACGCCTACTGCCGCGACCATCAGGCAGAGGCCAGCTACAAGTGTGACAAAGGTGGTGGCAAGCGTCATCGGCGTGGCCACGCCGCCAAGTATGATGGACACAGTCAGCATGGCGAGGCCAATCAGATGGAGCGCTGCGCCGCCAAGCAAATAGGCGCGTGCAGCGCGCTGTGACACCACCAAACGCGAGGCGATTTTAAAGCGGGAAACGGGTTGAACCGGGCGGTGCATACCGCGCATACAAGCAGGAAAATACAACCATAAGATGAATAATAAGCTTTAAAAAAGGCCGAGTGCGCGGTCTCGCCTACTCGGCCCTGTTCCGCTGGGCTTAGAGACCCTCTGCGTCTGCGCCGGGCGCGCCCTCTTCGCCATTGCCCTCGACGGCAACAGATTCGCCCTCAACAGCAATGGCTTCGCCGGCCACCTCACCGCCGGCATCGGCGCGCTTGGCGACCAGGTCGGCGGTCTGCTGGTTGATACGGTCGATC
Source organism: Pseudomonadota bacterium (assembly GCA_039026135.1). GTDB lineage: Bacteria > Pseudomonadota > Alphaproteobacteria > Caulobacterales > Hyphomonadaceae > Henriciella. The sequence goes on from JBCCMX010000016.1 coordinate 20,721, forward strand.
AAAGCCGCCGCAGAGCCATTATTGCTACTGAGGATGGATTTGAACTGCGCCTGCTGCTCGGCCAGCAGCCAGATTGTCTGGCCGTTGAGCTTCAGGCCAAGGTCCATCACCAGGTAGCGGTCCTTATGCTTGACGACGAACCAGTTGACCTCAAGCGGCTCGCCATCCGTGCCGGTCACCTTGGACTTGACGATCGAGATACGCGCATTGCGGTCAATTGAGCCGAGCACTTCAATGCCCTCGCCCTTATACTGGTCGAAATAGTCCTCATAAACGGCCAGCGCATAGGCGCGGAACGCGGCCAGGTATTCGGTCATTTCCTCTTCGGAGAAGGAATTGACATAAGTCTTGGTCAGATTCTGCTTGGCGACCTGATCAATATCGGTGAATTGCTCAATGTATTGCTGGAATTGAACCCGTCGGTCTGCGGTGCTGACGCCCGGCGCCGTCAGGGCGGCCAGCACATCATTGGCGTTCTGGCGAACATAGTCTTCGGTGACAGCGTCAGCAAAGCTGGGCGCGGCGACCATGGCGGCTGCGGCCAGCGATACAAGCGTTCGTTTGATCAACATCATAAAGGGTCCTTATTCCTCATCCCCGAAATCAAAATCATCAAAATCGGGCAAATTTGCGAACGGATCTTCTTCCTCGGCGCCATCAGCAATATCGGCATCGCGCTGACGGTCATAATTGCGTTTTACAAACACATAGGGTTCGGGCTGTTCACGAACGGCCTGCACCACATCATCGAGCCGCTCGCGCGCGCTGACGGCGCCGACGACAAATTGAGTGACCTGAAACTCGTCGTCGCCCTCAAACTGTGCCCAATTGAGCGGGTCAAAGACAGTATCAACGGCAAATCCGGCCGTATCGCGCACATTGCTTGGCCCAAGACCCGGCAAGACGAGATAGGCGCCGCTCGGCACACCCCAGACGCCGAGCGTCTGGCCAAAGTCTTCATTGTGACGCGGCACATCCAGCGCGCTTGCCGGATCAAAAATACCGGCAATCCCGACCGTCGTGTTGAGCAGGAAGCGCGCAACGGTATCGAGCGCTGGCTCCGGTTTCCCCTGCAGCACGGTGTTTACGAAAACAATGGGTTGATTGAGGTTGCGCAGGAAGTTGGTCACGCCCTGGCGAATCGGCTCGACCGTAATCGCACGGTAGCCTTTGGCCGCCGGCTCCAGCACGACCCGGTCCAACCCGTCATTGAACGCATAGACCTGACGGTTCCATCCTTCGAGAGGATCATAAACCTCTTCGGAGGTTTGCGACGTCGTGCTGGTCGCGCACGCCGATACAGACAGAGCGACGCCGGCCGCAACAATAGAAACACGCATAGATTTCAACCCTTGGCTTTTCCCCGGTATGTTCAGTGTCACATCATAGTTCAAATAAACCTTATGTGAACGGCGCCAATGCGCCAAAACAATGGCGGGCGCGCAACAGATCCGCATTGCAAAACATATAAATAAGTGTTTATATGTTGATATGAGTGTGACAACCGATGATTTGACCAGCGCCTTGCGCGCGGCTGGCGAGCCGACCCGGCTGCGCATCCTGGCGCTTTTGCGCCGGGGCGACCTGGCCGTTGGGGAACTGGTTCAGATCCTCGGGCAAAGTCAGCCACGTTTATCTCATCACTTGAAAACCCTGTCACGGGCCGGGCTTGTTGAAAGACTGCCAGAAGGCGCCTGGGTGTTTTACAGGGCGGTCTCCCGGGGCTGGGCGGGGCGTTTGCTGGACGCCTTGTTTGCCGAGCTTGCCCTGACCAGCGGCGACTTTGCCCGTGATGCGAGCGCCTTGTCCGACGTGCGGGAACGCCGCGCACAGTCGGCCGAGCGCTATTTTGGAAATATCGCCGACGATTGGGACCGTATCCGCGCGCTTCACTTCCCGAATGAAGCGATCGAAACCGCGCTGCGCGACCTGATCGGGCTGGGTGAAATCGGTCGATTCGTCGACCTTGGCACCGGCACAGGCCGCATGTTGACCCTGTTTGCGCCGCAGGCCCGCGAGGCGGAAGGCCTCGACATGTCACACCAGATGCTGACCGTGGCGCGCGCCAATCTGAACGAGGCGGGCGTCAAACATGCCAGAGTGCGCCAGGGCGACGTCAATGCGACACCATTTGAAGACAAGAGCGCCGATCTCGTGATCATTCACCAGGTCCTGCATTTCATCGAAAATCCGGCACGGGTCCTGAGTGAGGCGGCGCGCATTCTCAAGCCTGGCGGGCGCCTGTTTATCGTGGATTTTGCGCCACATGAATTGGAGTTTCTGCGCGACGAGCATGGCCATCACCGGCTCGGCATCCGCGCTGAGGATATGGACGAGTGGGCAAGCCAGGCCGGGCTGGCCCTTGCTGCGCCGCGCCGGTTCGATCCCCCGAAAAGTCTGGAACAAGGCCTTGGCGTCAATGTCTGGATGGCCGAGCGCAAAACCGAAGAACGAGAGGTCGCCGCATGAGCACCCACACACCCTTTAAACGCGGACCACAATTAGCGCCGAATGTATCCTTTGAGTTTTTCCCGCCCAAAAGCGAGGGGATGGAGAATCGCCTCTGGGAAAGCGTGTCGCGGCTTGAAGCCATGGGCCCGCGCTTTGTGTCGGTCACCTATGGCGCTGGCGGCAGCACGCGTGATCGCACACACAAGACCGTCAGCCGCATCGCCCAGGAAACAAGCCTGTCGGCCGCCGGGCACCTGACCTGTGTCGGCGCGACGCGGGGTGAGGTTCTGCAAGTCGCAGAAGAGTATTGGGAGGCGGGGGTCAAACATATTGTGGCCCTGCGCGGTGATCCGCCCGAGGGCATGGGCGCTGCCTTCAATGCCCACCCAGGCGGTTTCAAAGACAGCGTCGATCTGATTGAGGGCATCAGGGCGCATCGCCCCGACCTTGGCCGCGTGTTTGAAATCAGTGTGTCGTGTTACCCTGAACCCCACCCGGAGAGCAAAGGCGAGGCCGCCGATATCGCCTTTCTGAAAGCCAAACAGGATGCCGGCGCCGACCGCGCGATTACGCAGTTCTTTTTTGAGGCCGAGACGTATTTGCGCTTCCTCGAACGCGCCCGCGCTGGCGGCGTGACAATGCCGATTGTGCCCGGCATTATGCTGCAGCCAAACTTCAAGGGCCTGAACCGAATTGCCAAATTGTGCGGCGCGAGCCTGCCGCGCTGGCTGCACGAGCTCTATGATGGCACGGAAAATGACCCGGAAACGCGCGAGCTGCTGACGGCCAATGTTGCCGCAGAACTGTGTCACAGTCTGGCCGAACAGGGCGTTGAAGACTTCCATTTCTATACGCTGAACAAAGCGGGTCTGGCTTTGTCGACGTGCCGGCTTCTCGGGCTGAAACCCAAAGTGGTGCCGGCATGACGCAGCGCCGGCGCAATCTCGGCGACTGGCGCCTTTGGGCCGGCGGTCTTGGCGTGTGTGTCCTCGGCGCCGGGGTCTTGATCGTGGCCACAACGCCGCGCGCGTCAGACACAGACGTGTCGCTGCTTATCGACGACCTTGCGGTGTTTGAATTGCCGGATGCGGGCACGCTCAGCTCTGAGACGTGCCGTGCCTATCGGGACAAGATCGCCTATTTGCGCGAATGCAAAGAGATGTTTGCGCGGGGCGCAACCGGCCCTTGCCCGGCCCGGGCCGCGCCCGACGGGGTCGCGGTGCCGAGCCATGAGGACGAACTGGAAAAACAAATCTCCGGTTTGCAAACCTTGTCGGATGAGGGATGCAGCGCGCCCTATCCGCGCCTCGCCCCCTCTCTCTTTGTAACGGAGCCCAACTAATGAGCCGCCAAGACCGTATCGCAGCCCTGAAAGCCGCCGCCAAAGAGCGCATCCTGATGCTGGACGGCAGTTGGGGCGTGATGTTCCAGCGCATGAGGCTTGAGGAAGACGATTATCGCGCAGAGCGTTTCGACACGGCCAC
>JBCCMX010000017.1:0-24456 GCA_039026135.1 Pseudomonadota bacterium
CTCATCGTCAGCTGGCCGGCGATGTTGAAGTACAGATGGCCTATCGCGGCTATGGCTATGCCTTGCTGTCGTCGCTTCGTCATTTCCCGATGTCCGGACGTGAAGAGACTTATCAGCGGCTTGGTGAGAGCGGTGTGCCTGCGCGGGCCTTGTTTGGCGATCTTGATGAGACGGTTCTGATCTCAAGCGCGGATAAACTCAGCGTGGCCGTGCCCGCCGCCGAGATTGAGATCATCGAAGGTGGCACGCATCAGGTCAACTTTCAGCGCTATGACGAGGTCAATCCACGACTGGTTGACTGGTTTACGGACGAGGCGCCGACTTCGATCAATTGAGCCCTCGGCCCGAAGGCCTCGAACAAGAAGCGTTCGGTGCCGGTCAGCCAAGCCTGGCTACCGAGTTCCAGCAATTCATCAAACAGGCCGGCACGGCGATCAGGATCAAGATGGGCAGCGGCTTCGTCCAGAAGAATAAGCGGGGCCGGCCCATCACTGCGATCGGTTAGAGCGCGCGCGCTGGCCAGGATCAGTCCAATGAGCAGGGCCTTCTGCTGGCCCGTAGAGGCTTCCTTGGCGGGCGCGCCGGTGGGCCGGTGGATGACCTGCAAGTCGGCGCGGTGGGGACCAAACAAGGTGCGCCCGGCTGCCTGATCCCGCGCGCGCCCGCTCGCCAAGCCCTCAGCGATCAAGCCTTCCAACGCCGTCAGCGCCTGGCCTGTCCCGGCTGTCTGTTCGACTGCCCCGTCAAGTGTCAGATCACCTTTGGGGAAATGATCGTCTGGCCGTGTGTCGACAGCCGCCTGAAGCGCGCCTAGGACGCGCGCGCGATTGGCGGCAATCACGGCGCCGCTTTCGGCCATACGCGCCTCGATTGCATCGGCCCAGGCCGGGTCGATGCGGCCCCGCTCCAGCAAGGCATTGCGCTCGCGCATCGCTTTTTCGTAGCGCGCCGAAACCGCCCCATGCGACGGGATATGCGCCATAACCTGACGGTCGAGAAAGCGGCGCCGGTCTGATGCGCCGCCGCGAAAAACACCGTCCATCGCCGGTGTGAGCCAGACAATGCGAACAATCTCGGCAAGGTCGGTGGCGCTAGCCGGGGCGCCATCAAGCCGTATCACGCGCTTTGTCGCCGTGCCCTGGCTGTCGAGCCCGACCCCGATCTTTTGATCATTGTCGAGCGTTGCGGATATCGTCCAGGCATCGCCGCTATCCTTGCGCGCCATCTCCTGCAGTGAGGCTGCGCGCAAGCCCCGACCCGGGCCAAGCTGGCTAATGGCTTCCAGAATGTTTGTTTTGCCTGCCCCGTTTGCGCCATAAAGGCAGACGGGGCGCGCGTCCAAGGCGAGATCAAGGCTTGCATGGTTGCGAAAATCAGTCAGACGAAGGCGGGTAAGGGCAGTCATCCTGTTATTTGTTTACAGCAACGAAGCGCCACGCTGCGCCGGTCCAGCGACAGCGGGCTTTAAACGCGCAGCGGCATCAGCACATATTGTGCGCTGTCATCGGCCGGGTCGAGCACGAGCGCGGGGCTCGCTGGATCATTGAACAAAAAACGTGCGTCTTCAGCTTCGATCTGCGCCGTCACATCGAGCAGGTACTTTGCATTGAAACCAATATCCATTTCGGACTCAGTATAGTCGCACTCAATCTCTTCATGGCCCTGGCCAGTCTCGGCGCTGTTCACGGCGAGGGCGAGTTTACCATCCGATAGCGACAGCTTGACCGAGCGCGAGCGCTCCGCAGACACCGTCGAGACGCGGTCAACAGCTTCCTCGAAAGCCTTGTTGTCAATGATGAGCGCCTTCTCGTTACCTTTGGGGATGACCCGGGCATAGTCTGGGAAAGAGCCATCGATCAGTTTGGACGTCAGCTGTGCGCGGCCCGCCTTGAAGACGATCTTGGTGTCAGAAACCGATACAGTGACATCCCCGTCTTCGCTATCAACCAATCGCCGCACTTCACCGACAGCCTTGCGCGGCACGATCACGCCGCTTAGGCCCTCAGCGCCGCTTGGAACGTCGATTTCCGACAAAGCCAGGCGATGCCCATCTGTCGCAACCGTGCGCAGCTTGGTGCCTTTGTCTGTTTCAGCTGCGTGTAGATAAACGCCATTGAGGTAGTAGCGTGTTTCCTCGGTCGAAATGGCGAAACGGGTCTTGTCGATCAATCGGCGCAGACCAGCGGCTTCAACATCAAACTGAATCGCGTCCGCATCAGAGACCATAGTTTGAAAATCACCGGCGGGTAGCGTCGGCAAGGCAAAGTTAGACCGTCCCGATTGAATACCGAGCTGGCGGTTATCTGGGTTCAGTGTGAGATCAATGTCGGCGCCTGCCGGCAATTTTCGGATGACATCGAATAGCGTTCCTGCCGGGGCGGTTACGGCGCCTTCAGACGCGACTTTTGCATCAGCGCTGTCAACCGCTTCGATATCAAGGTCGGTCGCCGTCAGACGCAGCGTGTTGCCGCTCGCTTCAAGCAGAATATTTGAGAGAATTGGAATTGTGTTGCGCCGCTCAACCACGTTTTGAACATGTGACAGGGCGTTCAAAAGCGCGCTGCGTTCTATCGTCAATTTCATCTCATCAACCTTTTTTATGGCTCTATGGCTCATCTGGTTTTGCGCATCGCAGCCGAGGCGCCCTCCCGGGCGATACGAATCGGCCCGCTCAAATTAAGAACGGGCCGACAACCTTACGATTTCTGCGCGAATTGCAAGTCCATAGGCCGGCTCCCGTGCCAAATAGCGCTCAGCGCGTGGCTAGGCGTCGCGTGCCTGCATGGAGAGGCGTTCAAATACGCATTGGCGGGCGCGTTCGATATCGGCAATCATATCGACATCACCTTTCTTCATCTCGCGCGTAATCTTGCGATAGGCATGAAGAACAGTGGTATGGTCTTTCTTTTTATACGCATGCGCGATCTGCGGATAAGACTTCTCCGTCATGACACGGCTCAAGTACATGCCGATCTGGCGGGGATGGCAGATTGTCCGCACTTTGCTGGCGCTTTCGATATCTGACTTGGAGACGCCGAAAAGATCCATGCAGGCCCGTTTGATGTCATCCAGAGAAGGTATTCTGGGCTCACCTGCAATCCGGCGGATCACCGTGTCAAGCATTTCGTCGGTTGGTGCGAATTCGCCAAATCCTGTCTCCAGCTCAAGGCTCCAGAGCACACCGCAAAGTTCCCGGCCGGGGCCGTGGACGCCGCAGACGATCCGGTCGACCATGCTGTCTGTCAGCTCAAAGTCTTTATTTGTCTGCGCGATCAGGTCAGCGTGTCGGCGTACAATCGCCTTGCGCATTTCATTATCGGGCTGGCCAACCTCAACAGCAGCGGCGCCGCGAATTTCACTGGTCAGCTCTTTTGACAGACCAACCATATCACCAGGGGCTGCATCGGCGGTGATAATCACCCGGCCACCTTCCGAGGTGACTTTGCGAAGGGCGCCAAAAAAGGCGGTGTCAGTTTTCTCCTTGCCGGCGATCCAGTGCAGATCGTCAATCATCAGAAGCTCGTTCTGCTTCACAAAGGCCTGCAGGTCTTCGGTGTCGCCTGCGCGCGCGCCGGCAACAAATCGTGTCATGAACTCCTCGGCTGAAATGTAGGTAATCCGACGCTTGTCGCCGCGTCGCAATGTTTCGGCGAGGATGGACTTCAGAATGTGCGTCTTTCCTGTGCCCGGCTGGCCATAGATTACGACGACACCCGCTTGAATGGCGCCGCCGCTGGCGATCCGCTTGGCCAGTGTGACCGCCCGCTTATTCGACTCCCCGACAACAAGTGTATCGAAGCGCATGCAATCATCGCGAGCGGCTGGGGTACCGATATCGACCTGCTGCGCTTCAACTGCTGCGACGTCTGGTTCGGTCCAGGGGTCGCCGACCATTTCACGCACGGCGCGATCGATCCGGCTCCAAAGCTGGAACTTCAGTCGGCGTTGCTTGGGGTCAGCGTCATTCCAGAGCGTTTGCAAGAGACGCTCATACTCCTGCTCAGCGCGATCCAGCGTATACTGGTCTTGGGCCGAAACAAGGATGGCGCCATTCAGCTCGGCGATCACGCGAAGCGGTTTCAGCCAATTGGCCACTGCCTCGGACGAGGTGTGAGTTTTTGCCTCTTCAAGAACTTGCGTCCACAGGCTGCGCGCGCCCGGAATATCTGTGTTGCTTATATCTGAGCGACATTCTGCCGATGTTTCCTCTCGTTCTGGTCCGTTGATATGCCCCATAGAAACAGCCCTTTTTTGTCTTCTATTTTCTAGTCTATTCTCGTTCCTACCGCTCGGATTAACACACAAAACCCCCTTGTTCGCGCCTTGACAGGTGCGACGTACAGATACTCAGTAGAAGGATCAAAAGTCCGTTGGTAGAGGCAGTTAACCAGACCAGATTTTAACTGTCCAGATGGATATCCGCGCGTATTCCGGCACAAGCCCTGTTGACAGATATAAAGCGCTTGAAGAGTCAGCTTATTTTTCTGAAAAAAAATTTCTCAGGGCCAGAAACCCCAGTGTTGACGGGTCTTTCCGGCTTTGATTTGTCAAGGCAATGAAATGGCATATCCTGTGCATTTCGTCAGTTTTGTGACATGGTCTGGCAACAAAACCACGCGAAAATAAAGCCCGCATGGCAGGGCCATCGGGCTATGCATTTTTTGTCAGTGTCGGGAACAAGTTCCGGTCGTGCTACATCGCCTTGATGCGCGCCGACAGACGCGAAACTTTCCGCGCTGAGGTGTTCTTGTGAAGCACACCTTTTGTCGCAGCGCGCATAATCTCTGGCTGGGCCGCTTTGAGCGCCGCTGTCGCTGCTTCTTTGTCACCCGATGCGATGGCTTCCTCGACCTTGCGAACAAACGTGCGCATGCGCGAGCGACGTGCCACATTCACCTGTGTACGCTCGGCAATCTTCCGAACCATTTTTTTCGCGGACTTTGTGTTCGCCATTGAAAAACTCCATGTCGCCCCAGTTGGCGAGAAGGGCGGTGATTACATAAACGGTTCGGCTCCGTCAACCATCCAGATGACGGATTTTCGAGGTCAGTTGCAGTCCGCCCAAAACGGTGTCTGACAAGGGCTATTGATTCTTGAAATGCGGCTGGCGTTTCTCAACAAAGGCCTGCATGCCTTCTTTCTGATCTTCAGTCGCAAACAGCGAGTGGAAAGCCCGTCTTTCCATCAAAACGCCTTGCGAGAGGGTGGTTTCAAACGCGGTATTGACCATATCTTTCGTCATCATGGCAGCTGCGCGCGGCATTGCGGCGATTTTCTTCGCGACCGATCTGGCTTCCTCCACCAGTTCCTCTGCGGGGATCACACGCGAGACCAGTCCGCATTGCTCGGCTTCTTTTGCGCCCATCATACGCCCGGTCAGGCACATCTCCATCGCTTTGGACTTGCCGGCAAAGCGGGCAAGGCGCTGTGTCCCGCCGGCGCCCGGTGACACGCCGATTGTGATTTCAGGCTGTCCAAACTTCGCCTTGTCACCGGCCAGAATAAAGTCGCACATCATTGCCAGTTCGCATCCACCGCCCAGGGCATAGCCGTTCACAGCCGCAATGATCGGGGTCCGCATGCGAGTTGCGCGTTCCCAGTTGCGGGTGATGAAATTCTCATAATGGGCCTGCATGAATGTCTTTTCGCGCATTTCCTTGATGTCGGCGCCAGCGGCAAAGGCTTTTGTCGACCCGGTAATCACGACGCAGCCAATGTCCACGTCTTCATCAAACCGGTCGAGCGCGGCGGTGAGCTCTTCCATCAGTTGGTTATTGAACGCGTTCAGCGCATCTGGTCGGTTCAGCGTGATCAGGGCGACGTGTCCCTCAACTTCTGTCAGCAATGTCTCATAGGCCATAAAATTCTTCGCACCTGCCCTTGTTGCGCGGAAACTCAGCACCGGCGAGCGACATGCCCGCCTCCATCAGCGCCGTCCATAGAATATAGACAATCGCGCGTCGATAGGCAGTCTTCAGCTCTTGTTTTTGAGCTCATAGATAAGATCGAGCGCTTCACGGGGCGTGAGCGTATCTGGATTGATCAATGCCAGAAGTTCCATGGCCGCAGATGTAGCGGCTGGTTCAGGCGGCGTGTCGTCCTGGCCGGCAGCAAAAAGGGGCAGGGCTTCGATGGCATTCGGCTCTGCTTCCAGCTGTTTGAGCACCTGCGCTGCGCGCTTGATGGTGCTGCTTGGAAGGCCGGCCATGCGGGCGACCTGAACACCGTAGGATTTATCCGCGGCTCCCGGCTGCACATCGTGGAGAAAGACAAGTTCATTTTTCCACTCCTTGGCACGCAGCGACAGATTGGCGGCACTTGGCAGGCTTTCGGCAAGATCTGTCAGCTCGTGATAATGGGTCGCGAACAATGTGCGGCAACGATTGGTATTGTGGAGATGTTCCACGGCCGCCCATGCGATCGCCAGACCGTCAAACGTGGATGTGCCGCGGCCAACTTCATCGAGGATAACGAAACTGTTCTCGCTGGCCTGGGTCAGGATTGCAGCTGTCTCAACCATCTCAACCATGAATGTTGAGCGCCCGCGCGCGAGATCGTCGGACGCGCCAACACGCGAAAACAGACGATCCGCCAGTCCCAGTGTTAGGGACCGGGCTGGAACATAGAGACCTGCTTGCGTGAGGATCACAGCCAAACATGCCTGACGCAGAAAGGTCGACTTGCCGGCCCTGTTGGGGCCGGTCACCAGGCCAAGTCGCGGCCCGCTCTCTCCGGCCGCGTCGAGTGAGAGGTCGTTGGCCGTGAAGCCTTCGCCTTCTTTTTTTAACGCGTGCTCAACGACGGGGTGGCGCAGACCTTCTGCCTGAAACACCGGCGTATGCGAAAGGGTAGGGCGCACGGCCCCTGTTTCCTGTGCCCATTCCGCCGATGCGGCGGCCACATCGAGCACCGCCAGGGCCTGCCCGATATCGGCCAGTTGGTCATTGACGGCTTCTATGCGCGCGCAGAAGGCGGCGAACAAATCGAGTTCGCGTCCTTTCGCGATATCATCAGCTCTGGAGATCTTGCCAGCAAGGTCTGAGAGGGTGGCGGTTGAGAAGCGCACATTGGATGCAAGGGTTTGGCGGTGGATAAAGGTCTCCGCCAGTGGCGGCGCCATTAATGGGTCGGCATGACGTGCGGGTACATCAACAAAATAGCCAAGCACATTGTTGAATTTGATCTTCAGCGCAGAAATGCCGGTCTGTTCTATATATTCGGCCTGCAAGTCCGCGATGATTTTGCGGCTGTCCGACTTTAATGCCCGCGCTTCATCAAGGGCGTCATCCCAGCCCGGCGCAATGAAGCCGCCATCCCGGGCCAGCAGAGGCAGGTCTGTACCGAGCGCCTGTTTCAAGTCATGAGCGAGCGCGTTGACCTCGGCCTGGTTCGAAAGCGTCAAACTGTTCAGAGCCGCGTTGATCAATGACGGCACGTCCATTCGCGTGCGCGAAAACTCCGCGACGCATTGTTCGCCCGCTGCCAGTGCATCTGACAGTGCAGCAAGGTCGCGCGGGCCGCCCCGCCCCAGTCTCAACCGTCCGCGCGCACGTTCGAGGTCAGGCGCGGCGCGTAGGATTTGCCGCACATCGCCGCGCAAGGGGTCGTGAGCGAGAAAGAACTCAGATGCGTCATGCCGGGCGGAGATCGCCTCGGCATCGGTTTCCGGTCTGGAAAGGCGGGCGGCCAAAAGACGAGCACCGGGTGCGGTCAGCGTGCGGTCAACCGTGTCCAGCAGACTGCCGCGGCGCCCACCACTCAGCGCGGTATCGATCTCGAGGCTGGCGCGGGTAGCCGGGTCGATCGCGAGGCCCGACGTACTTTCGGCTCTGACAGGGCGATCCAGTCGGAAATCACTGCCGGCTTGCGTTAGAGAGACATAGTCCAGCAAAAGTGCGCAGGCTGACAGCTCGGTCTTTGTCAGCGCGCCGAACACGTCAATTGCGGCGACGTTGAACGCTGCCTTGAGGTGCCGCTCGCCGGATTTCGGCCGCGCCGCGCTATCAGGGCGCAAAGTCAGGTTCGGTTTCAGCGCTTCAACGCTTGCCTGACAGATGGGCCGGGCGGCGTCCGCTTCTGTGAGCAGAAGTTCAGCTACAGGCAGGGCTGCGATGGTTTCGCTTAATTGAGCGGGATCGAAGCTCCGCAGTTCAAACGCGCCGGTCGAAATATCGCATGCCGCCAGTGCCGCTTCGCTGCCGCCGCCGGTAAAGGCGATGGCGACCAAAGCTTGCCCGCGGCGCGGTGACAGGAGAGCATCTTCAGTGATCGTGCCGGGGGTGACGATGCGAACCACAGCGCGATTGACGATTGACTTGGCACCCCGCTTCCTGGCCTCGGCCGGTGTTTCAGTCTGCTCACAAACCGCCACGCGCTCACCGGCCTTAATCAATCGGGCAAGATAGCTCTCGGCAGCATGATAAGGCACCCCAGCCATCGGGATCGGGTCGCCTTTATGCGTCCCTCTGGCGGTCAGCGTGATGTCGAGAATGTCAGCTGCGCGCACGGCGTCTTCGAAGAACAGTTCGTAAAAGTCGCCCATGCGAAAAAACAGAAGCGCGTCCTGATGGGCTTCCTTGATCGCCATGTATTGCGCCATGAAGGGCGTCGGTTGAGCCGCTTTCTGTTTTCGTATCGCGTTGTCAGCCATGATTGCTGCGAATCTCCATCACAATGCCGAAATAAGCCATCAATGGCGGGTTGTCCCCCCCGGCGGAGACGCTTAGTCAGTTCCAACTTCAAGGAATTTGCCACACTAAAGGTTCGCAATATGAAAAACCGGCCCAGTTTCACCGACCAGGAAGCACTCGACTTCCACGCCGAGCCCGTCCCCGGTAAACTCTCAATGTTGCCAACCAAGCCCATGGGAACACAGCGCGATCTCTCCCTGGCCTACAGTCCGGGTGTTGCCGTTCCGGTGGAAGCGATCGCAAAGGACGAGGATCTTGCCTACGAATATACATCGAAGGGTAACCTCGTCGCGGTGATATCGAATGGTACCGCCATCCTGGGGCTGGGTGATCTTGGGCCGATGGCATCCAAACCGGTCATGGAAGGCAAGTCCGTTCTGTTCAAGCGGTTTGCCGATATCGACAGTTTCGATGTCGAGGTCCAAACCAAAGAGATCGATGAGTTTTGCACGGTTGTGCGCAATATCGGCGCCACTTGGGGCGGGATCAATCTGGAAGATATCGGCTCGCCGGAGTGCTTCATCATAGAGCAGCGCTTGCGTGATGAGCTCGATATTCCGGTTTTTCATGATGACCAGCATGGCACGGCGATTATCGCCGCGGCAGGCGTGATCAATGCCTGTCATATTACCGGCCGAAATCTTGATGATCTGAAAGTCGCCGTATCGGGCGCCGGGGCCGCCGGATTGTCCGTGGCGGGGCTGATACGCAATCTCGGGGTCAAACCCGACAATATTCTTTTGTGTGATAGCCGCGGCGTCATCTATGAAGGACGCACAGAAAAGATGGATCAATTCAAGTCCGCTTTCGCTGTGAAAACCTCCAAGCGCACGCTTGCCGACGCCATGGATGGGGCCGACTGTTTCTTGGGATTGTCCGTCAAAGGTGCTGTCGATCAGGACATGATCAAGTCTATGGCCGACAACCCGATTATTTTCGCCATGGCTAATCCAGATCCGGAGATCATGCCTGAAGAGATCAAGCAGGTGCGCGGCGACGCAATCATTGCAACCGGCCGGTCGGACTATCCCAACCAGGTCAACAATGTGCTCGGCTTTCCCTACATTTTCCGCGGCGCGCTCGACGTGCGTGCGCGCGGTATCAATGAAGAGATGAAAGTAGCTGCTGCTCAAGCTTTGGCAGAGCTCGCGCGTGAAGATGTGCCGGACGAAGTGGCCGCAGCTTATCATGGATCACGGCCGACCTTTGGCCCCGACTATATTATCCCAACGCCGTTTGATCCGCGTCTGATCAGTTTTGTGCCGCCATTCGTTGCGCAGGCGGCGATGGATACCGGCATTGCGCGTAAACCGATTGAGGACATGGAGGAGTATCGCCACTCCTTGGCGCGCCGGCTCGACCCGACCGCCAGCTTCCTGCAGGGCTTGCAATCAACTGTTCGCCCGCTTGGCAAACGGATTGTTTTTGCCGAAGGTGAAGAGCCGCAAGTTGTTCGTGCGGCCTATTCGTTCCAGAACCAGGGCCTTGGTCAGCCTGTCCTGATTGGCCGGGAAGCCCAGGTTGAGCGGACCATGAAGCAGATGGGCGTGCCTGAAGGGTCGCTTGAAATCGTCAATGCGCGCCTGTCTGATCGCAATGCGGACTACCTTGATTATCTCTATGCGCGTTTGCAGCGGCGCGGTTACCTCAAGCGCGATGCGCAACGCCTGGTCAACCAGGATCGCAACGTGTTCGGGGCGTGCATGCTGGCGCTCGGCGATGCTGACGGCATGGTCACCGGCGTGACACGTAACTATGATGTCTGTCTGAATGACGTTCAGCTGACACTCGACGCGTTGCCCGATGCCAACGTCATTGGCATGTCCATGGTCGTTAATCGCGGCCGAACGGTCTTTATCGCCGATACAAGTGTCAATGAGCTGCCGGACGGCGAAACGCTTGCTGGCATCGCGAAGGAAGCGGCAAAGGCGGTTAAGCGCCTCGGGTTCACCCCGCGAGTCGCCTTCCTGTCTTACTCGACATTCGGCAATCCCATGGGTGAGCGAGCGGAGAAGGTGCGCGATGCTGTGGCCATTCTCGATGCCTGCGATGACTGCGAATTTGAGTATGAAGGTGACGTGTCCGCCGAGGTCGCGCTGAACTCGACGCATAAGGTTCTCTATCCCTTTTCGCGTCTTTCCGGTCCGGCGAACGTGCTGGTCATGCCGGCGGTTCATTCGGCTTCAATCTCAACCAAGCTGCTTGAAGCGATGAGCCGCGCGACGATTATCGGGCCGATGCTTCTTGGCATGTCCAAGCCGGTTCAGATCGCCTCGCTCGGTGCAACGGTAAACGATATTGTGAACCTCGCCACCGTTGCGGCGATGGATGTCGATCAGACGGGCTAGGCCGGCTACTCGTTAACGCTGCGGTCGGCTTTCATATGATCGACAAAGAATGAAAGCACAATGGCCGGCAAACCAAGGGCGGCGGCGAACATGAAGAAGGCGGCGTATCCACCAGCGGTCGCCTCGGGGCCGCCGCTGAACACCGTGACCAGATAGCCGGACGCAGCCGCCATTAGCTTGGGCCCCAGGCTGTAGATCGAGCTGAAGATCGCATACTGCGTACCGGCGAACGACTTGTTCACGAAGGTCGACATATAGGCGACGAAAATCGTACCTGCATATCCGCCTGCAATATTATCAGCTGTGATCGCAAGAAGGATCGGCCCAAGCGTGTCCGAAGGCTGCGTGACCATCCAGGCGAAGATAAGATTACCAAATACTGATACGATGGCGCCGATAATCAGGGATCGTTTCAATCCCAGCGATATGGCCGAGAGCCCCGCCGCAGCAACGCCGATAAAGACAATCCATACCCCATAAATGCCGCTGGCAAGGCCAATCGCTTCGGGCCCATACCCCATATGGCTGTAAGCGGGCTTGGCCATCACCCCCATAACGATGTCGCTGAGCCGGTAGAATGAGACGAAACACAGAACAAGCAGCGCGATGTAGCCGTGGCGCCAGAAGAAGTCCGCAAAGGCACCGTAGGCCGGGTGGCGCAAATGCTTGCTCGTGGCCGGCAGTTTGCGCACTGGATTGATAAAAAAGGCGCAGACAACAAGCGGGGCGGCGGCAAGGTAGATCGCTGTGCGTCCAATGTCGCCGCGGCTGGGCGAGACGCCGAGCGCGCCGAGCAGGGCAGGGATCGCCAAACCCAACGCGGCTGCCACGAGCGCAACGCATGCAACCAGTCCAAGTGCGAAGCCGAGCCCCTGAAAGAGGGCGCCAAATGAAAAGTCTCGATCTGGCGGACTCTCCGCGAATGCGCGTGCAATGAAATACGCAAAGGCCGCTGCTCCCAGCGCGGCGACCGCCTTGAAAATGATACTGATCGTACTGAACAGGGCTGCGCTGAAGCTCTCATCGGCAAACAGCGCGGTCAACTCGTCAAAACCGACAAAAAGGCCGACGGCCAGTAGAATGGTCCCAGCGCCGGCGGCAGCTTTCAGACCTGACGGCCGGTCCCAGATCGCAAAGACAATGGCGGCGGCGACCATAATGGCGGCCATCACGATATAGGCTGTGTTGAAACTGGCGATGCCGGCAATCACCAAAGCCACGCCGCCGGAGATGATCATGCCGACTTTGTAGCCATACTGATAGGCCGCCGCCAGCGGCGCCTGTTCGTCATCATTGCGGGCCGCTTCAATCCGCCAGCCGTCAATGCCGATGTCCTGGGTAGCAGAGCTGAAAGCCAGGAGGAAAGAGAAGAGCGCGGTGGCGCCGAGATTTCGGGTCGGGTCGGCGAGCCCGATTCCAACCAACGCGCAGGCAACCCCAAGCTGTGCCACGAATATCCACGCCCGCCGCCGTCCGAAAAGCTGAGACAGGCCCGGTACGTCGAACCGGTCGAGCATCGGAGCCCACAGGAACTTGAAGGAGTAAGACAGACCGAAAAACGAGAAAAAGCCGATCAGTGCGACATCGATTTCCGAGCGTTCCAACCACACGCTGAGCGTGCTGAAATAAAGAAGGAAGGGCAGACCGGCGGTGAATCCAAGGATCAGCATCATCGCCATCTTGGGTTCGGTAAAGCGCTTTAGGCCCGCAAGCCAGGTTTCGCGAGTCTCTGCTGCAGGGCTGGCAGTGTTGGACATTATGCGTCTGCGCTCTGCGCGCCAATCCAATGGAAAGCGATGCGCCTGAGGGTGTCGGCATCTAGCGGTTTGGCCGCAACACCGTCTGCACCGGCGCGCCGGGCCTGGCGTTCAATGTCGGGATTTATTTCGGCCGAGATCGCAATGACTGGCAGGCGCGAACCTGTTTGGCGCAGACGCCGTGTGGCCTCAAATCCATCCATCACAGGCATCCTTAAGTCCATCAGCACAAGATCCGGGCTGACCTTCTCGATCACGTCCAGGGCGTCACGGCCCGTCGAAGCGACCGTCACGGTAAATCCCGCCGATTCTAAGGCACGCTGAGCGATCAACGCATTAATCTGATTGTCGTCAGCGATCACTATCTGTCCTTCGCCCACCGCGTCGAGTGCGTCATCGCTTGTGTTCGCTTCGCCGCGCATGGCCAGCGCTGTACGTTCAGCCACGGATTTTCCGCGCAATGGACGCACCAGCCATCCGACCGCCCCCAATGTTCGAAAGCGGGGCATTGCGCCGCGATCCTCGGGACGAAGGACAATCAAGACGGGGCCTGAATTACAAAGCGCGCGCAATGTGTCTTCTGGCAAGTCGGCACTGGCGAGCGTTAATGTAATATCGCTTGCCGTGGCAATTTGACGTGTCTCAAGAATGACGGGCGTTGCCCCAGCCGATGCGAGCATAGTCGCCGCGCTGAGCTCTGTTGCCTTCGGCAAACCGGCAAGAGCCACCTTGCCGGCCAGCGCGACCGTGCGCGCCGTGTCGGTGATGTCCGTAGTCCTTTGGCTGGGCAGGTGGACCCGAAAGAGCGAGCCAATGCCGGGCGTGCTGAACACTTTTGTTGTGCCGCCCAAAGCATCGCAGAGCCGGCGGACGATGGCGAGGCCGAGGCCCACGCCGCCATCTTTTTCCGCGTCGGCACCATCAGTTTGGCGGAAAGCATCGAACAGTTTGGCCTGGTTTTCGGGGGAGATGCCGGGCCCGGTATCATAGATCGAAAAGACCAGAGATCCGTCGGCCGCCTGAATTGTCAGCAGAACGGCGCCTGTTTCGGTGAATTTAAGCGCGTTCCCGACCAGATTGAACAGGATCTGCCGGATTTTTCCCGCGTCACCGATCCAATTTTCGCGAACCTCATCCGAAACGGCCAAACCGATATCAAGGCCTTTTGCATGCGCCCGCGGGGCCAGAAGTTCGATCACCTCGCGGGCCAGACGGTCGGGATTGAATGGTTGAGACTCCACGTTGACCGAACCGGCATCAAGCCGCGCAAAATCGAGTATATTGTTCAGCAGATCGAGCAGACGGCCGCCTGACTGGCGAATGGCTTCAGCATATTCGCGTTGTGCCGGGTCGAGATCGGTCTCAAGCAATAGCGAAACGGTGCCGAGAATGCCGTTAAGCGGCGTCCTGATCTCGTGGCTCGTCGTCGCGAGAAACGCTTGTTCGGGCGTGAGTTTATCGTCGGGTTCGGTCATCGATTTAGACTGCACCAAAAAGGGGTGAGGAATCGCTTAATATGTTGATCCGGCTTGTTCAGAAACCCCGGCCGAAACCTCTAGTCGGTGCGGCGCGGCGCGATCAGGCTCCTCAACCAGCCAAACAGTGTATTTCCACGCAGCATGTATCGGTTCAGATTGTCGATGTCGGTCTGCAAATTGTCGGCATTCTCAAACAAGGCGGCGCGGGTGCGTAGCCCTTGGCTGGGGTCAAGCGGCTTGATCGGTTTGGCAGGATTGCCGGCTGCGATGACATTTGCCGGAATATCTGACACCACGACAGACCCCGCGCCGATGATCGAGTTTCTGCCAATGGTCACGCCTTTGCCAATAATCGCGTGCGCGCCGACCCAAACATTTTCTTCTAGAACGACGGCTGCATGTTTGTCGTGCTCTGCCGTGCGATCATATGTGTCGTGCCAATCTGAATCGGAGATGTAGCAACCCGATGCGATCATTGTGTTGCTTCCGATTGTGATCCGCTCCGATGAGATAATCTCATTACCAGGACTGATCAGTACATGATCCCCAATTCGAATTTCGCCTTTGCGATCTCCGCTGTCCCAGGTGACGAGGCGCGTCACGTGGCCGCGCGAGGAATGAAGATGCAGGTCACGCCCGGCATGGATATTGGCGCCCCACAGCTCGACGCCTTTGGGGTAAGCGACAGTAAGGCGTGGGCCGATTGAATCAAATTGCGGCTCGAGAAAGCGGCGAATGCGCCAGCGTTCGTAAGCATCTTTGATACGGCGAATGAAATAGGGCCGGTTGTCCTGACGCATCTTGTTTTCCTGACCTGCAGGCGATTTCCTCGCCCGTCTGTTCTCTTCTTATAGCCATTTATCGGGCTGGACGGTCTTTTATCGCAAATCGGCCAGCTGTCAGGAGCAAAGGTTCAGCGCCGCTACGTCAGCGGGCAAGCGAAGAGGAGGAGACGCTCGTTTGTTCGTTTGGCACGCGACGCCGATAAGACAGCGCTTCCGCGATATGGACACGGCGCACACCGCCCGCACCATCAAGATCGGCAATCGTTCGGGAAACTTTCAGCACACGGGTATAGGCGCGCGCGGAGAGGTGAAGTTTCGCCGCAGCATCTGCGATAAGCGCTTGTCCTGCATCATCGGGTTTCGCATCGCGTTCGAGCTGCTCGCCGCCCGCATCAACATTCAGAGGACGCTGCCCTTCATGCTCTGACCCGGTATAGCGGGCTGTTTGAACCTCGCGGGCCGCTGCAACCCGGCGCGCGACGTCGTCTGTGCCTTCGGCGGGCGGGGGCAGCGTCAAATCCACCGCGGTGACCGGCGGGGTGTCGAAGAACAAATCAATCCGATCGAGAAAAGGCCCTGACAATCGCGCCTGGTATTGCTCTGCGCATCGCGGTCCGCGCCGACATTGTCCATCACCCGGGCCACCGCCGCACCGGCAGGGGTTCATCGCAGCGATCAGTTGAAAGCGGGCAGGATACTTCACGTGACGGTTTGCCCGCGAAATCGTAACATGTCCATCTTCCAGCGGCTGTCGCAAACTGTCCAGAACCTGTCCCGAAAACTCTGGCAACTCGTCCAGGAAAAGAAGACCATGGTGAGCGAGGGACACCTCTCCCGGGCGCGCTTTCATGCCGCCGCCGACCAGTGCCGCCATGGACGCTGAATGGTGCGGCGCACGAAACGGTCGCTGCCGTGAAAGTTGCCCGCGCTCCAACAGTCCCGCAACCGATTGAATCTGGGACACTTCCAAAAGCTCCCGTGCGGATAGCGGCGGAAGAAGGCCGGGCAGGCGTTTGGCCAACATGGATTTGCCAGATCCTGGTGGGCCGCACAGAAGCAGGTTGTGCCCACCGGCAGCGGCAATTTCCAGCACCCGTTTGGCCCCGTCCTGGCCTTTGACGTCCTTCAGGTCCGGGGGCGATGGCGCGCGCGCAAGCTCGCCAGGCGCCGGGCAGGACAACGGGCTGCGTCCGGTAAAATGGTTCACAAGGCTAATTAGATTGGCGGCGGCGAGATGCCCGGGCCCTGACCAGGCCGCCTCCGGCCCGCAAACCAGCGCGCATATCAGCTTCAAATCAAGTTCCAGCGCTTTCATGGCCGCAGGCAGAACGCCAATTGTCTGTTCAAGGCGCCCGTCAAGCGACAACTCCCCAAGGGCAGCATGTCCTTCAAGCGCGTCGGGTGGCAAAATGCCCATCGCGGTCATGATGGCGAGCGCGATGGCGAGGTCATAATGACTGCCTTCCTTGGGCAGGTCTGCCGGGGCGAGATTAACGGTGATGCGTTTTGGCGGCAGCGCGAGGCCAATCGCGCTAAAAGCGGCGCGCACGCGTTCGCGGCTTTCGCCCACCGCCTTGTCAGGCAGGCCGACAATTGTAAACGTGCTTTGGCCACCAGCCATGTGAACCTGAACATCCACCGGCTTGGCGTCTATGCCTTCAAATGCAAATGTCGTTATACGGCTGACCAATTGCGCCCCCTACACCATTCAGAATCGTGTAGCAGATCGTTTAGAACAAATAAAGAACATAATTGAATCTTGACGAACCAGGATCGGCTTGGCATGCCGTGGGGCCTAGTGCGTACAGCAAAGCCGTCGTTAAGTCAGTTGACCACTCGGTTCGATGACCTAGCCGAATTGGAGTGTAAAACCCCATCATGTCGGAACCTTCTCGAGACATGAGCTCACAAAACAAACTTAGCTCCGAGACCACCCTGCCGGACTATACCATTCAGCCTGGTTGGAAAATACTGATCTATCAAATGGGCAAAGTCGGCTCGCGGTCGATATATGAAGCAATCGAAGACAGACGGCAAAACGTCCATCATATTCACGACCACAACGAAGCAGCCAAGCGCCTGGTCGATATTCAACACCCAGGCGCGCCAAAATACTTTATTGTAACCGGTGTTCGTGATCTGCTCGCGCACAGCATATCTGCGTTCTTTCAGAATATAGATAAAAGTCACAAGTCCTGGTATTTTGGCGATCAAGAGCAAGTTCTCAATGCCGATATTGAGGAACTGATTGCCCATTTTGAACGGCAGCAAGTGAAGAAACTGAAATTCGTGGCGCTCGACTGGTTTGATTCGTTTAACCGTCTGACAGGTGTCGACGTCTACAGCATGAAAAAGGTAGCACGCAGGGGCTTCCAGTATCGCAAGACAGAGCGCGTGGAGGTGTTTTGCTACAAGCTCGAAAAGATGGATGCCGCGCTAAAGGACTTGCGAAAACGTCTGCCAATTGACGGCGATGTGGAATTCACTCCCAAGAACGTTGCCGAAGACAAATGGTACAATGACAAGTACAAGGAATTCAAGCTTGCTTACGCTCCGCGGCCCGAAGTCATTGATTTGGTGTTTTCATCAAAAGTGATGCGTCACTTCTACAAGCGACGCGAGATCGAAAAAATGAGACAGAAATATATTGGGTAGCTACCCGGCGCAGAGCTGCCAATTGCTCTGGGTTTTGATCCTACGGATCCAGGCGAATAATGCTATCGTCGACAGGCTCTGAAGGCGTTTCAACGGGGCCGAAGCCTTCTTCTTCAAGACCCGGGATGACATCCAGTCCGCTTATAGATGAAGGCGGGGCTTGAAGATTGAAACCATCGTTCGACGCTGAGCTATCAAAAACAGGCTCGCCAAGATTAAAACCGTCATCATTTGTTTCAGCAGACAGATCGCCGCCGAACTCGGGCAGATTAAATCCGTCATGCTCGGCCGAGACAGGTTGTCTAGCCGCCTCTTCTGACGCTTCAGAACAAGCCGTTCCCGCAAGAGCAAGGGTGGCGATGGCGAGGGCAGATGTGGTTTTCACGATCATGTCCCTCAGTCTGACGGTCTGCTCAGGATTTTGCAAGCCTCGTTTGCACCGCGTCCCAAAACAGGACGGCCGGGTCTCGCCCGGTAAACTCACGCACCTGCTGTACCCCGGTGGGAGAGGTATTGTTCACTTCTGTCAGCAATCCGCCAATCACATCGATGCCCACCAGAACCTGGCCTCGGCGCTTGAGTTCCGGGCCGATCGCCGCGCAAATCTTCAGGTCGTCCGCGCTGAGTTCCGACGGCTCTGCGGTGCCACCCACGGCAAGGTTCGAGCGGGCATGGCCCTTCATCGGTACGCGGTTAAACCCGCCTACCGCCTCGCCGTCGATAAGAATGATCCGTTTGTCACCTTCCGAGACCGCGGGCAAAAAAGCCTGCACGATGAGTGGCTCCCGGCTGCGCCCAAGAAACAATTCGATCAGCGCCGAAAAATTGCTGTCGCCTGGCTTGATGTGGAAGACGTCGCCGCCGCCAAAGCCATATAGCGGCTTGACGATGACGTCCTTGTGCTTGTCGCGAAAAGCCGAGATGGCCGCGCGGTCACGTGACATCAATGTCGGCGGCATGAATGCTGCGTGCAGCAAGGGAAAGAGTTTTTCCGGGCCAGAGCGCACATGCGCCGGATCATTCAGGACGAGTGTGTCAGGGGCCAAGAGTTCAAGCAGGTGACAGGCTGTGATGTAGGCCATGTCAAAAGGCGGATCCTGGCGCATCAGAACCACATCGACGTCATGTCGGAGATCCAGGGTGACCTTTGGTGAAAACTCGACAGGTGGATGACCTGTTCGGCTTACCGATATAGGGCTGGCCACGGCCGTCACGTTACCTTCCGCATAGGTCAGGTCATGGGGTTCATAGTGATACAGCGTATGACCGCGCGCGTTTGCCGCTTCTGCGATCGCAAATGTTGTATTTGTTGCGACGTCGATACCGACGAAGGGGTCCATTTGAATGGCAACGCGCAGGCTCATATCGGCTCCTTGGGTCCAGCAGCTCTGGTATATGCGCCTGATTGTGATCGATTAAAAGGTGCCGCCTGCGCGCCTAATTCCCAAATCCGCCTAACAGGTCATTTGTCTCGGTCGGCGCCGATTCCGGTTGGTACGGCACGATCTGTCCGCGTTCGTTCCGCAGGCGGATATAAGAGACGACTTGCTTGACGCCGCCAGCATAGCTCGCCTCTTCGGCGGCCTTCTGAAGTTCCTCTGGGCTGCGCGCGACGCCCATAAGGTAGACAACGCCGTCATACGTCTCGACGTTGAAGTTCAGTGACTGTACGCTGCTTGAGCCGATCAAACGCGAACGCACGCGGGCCGAGATCAATTCATCAGATGCGTTCTGGCCGAGACCGCCTGGCGGCTCGACCTTGATTTCATTGGCCACATCGTCAGCATTGGCCGATGTCCAGGCAAAATTTTCAGCCTCAAACTTCAACTCCGGCGTGTCGACGCGGCCCGACAGCAAAACGAGGCCGCCGGCGACCTCGACATCGACCTCGCCCATGCCCTCGATGCTCAGCAGTTTGGCCTTGATCTCGTTTGACGCGGTGGCGTCGTCGAGCGCTTCGCCGGTTGTGCGTTCCTGCGCTGCCGTCACGCCAACAGCGCCGACGCCGGCGACCACAGCGGTCACGCAGCCAGACAGAAGGGGCAAACAAGCAATAAGTCCAAGGGCGAGAGGGGAGCGGGTCATGATGGGCCTCGACAAGTCAACATCTATGGGGTGCCCTTAATGGCCGGTTTGGGCAAGATTAGGGCCGCCAATAATCTGTCAAATGATGTGGCAGGCGGCCCGGCGCCAGGGCGATCAGATCATATCGCCAATTGTATCGCGCCAGGCTGGGCCGTTTTGACATCCAGACCTCGGCGGCGGCTGCGATGCGTCGCCAGTTTTGATCGCTGACCGCTTCGATCGCCTCGTTTCTCGATGCGCGATATTTCACCTCGACAAAAGCGATCACCTGGCCGCGCTTGGCGATCAGGTCGATTTCGCCGCGCCGGGTGCGCGCTCTCTGGTCGAGGATTTGATAGCCTTTCAACCGAAGCAGCCATGCGCTGGCGATCTCAGCCAGTCGGCCAGCCTGTTCGGCACGTCGGCGGTCTCTTTGGCGGCGCCTCATTGGCTCTTCTTCAGCTGCAGGGCCCGCTGATAAACGTCGCGGCGCGGCAAGCCCAATGCGTCTGATATGTCCGCGGCGGCCTGCTTGAGTGACTGTTCGGCAAGTGCGGCTCTAAGCGCCTGATCGATCACGTCATCCGTGACAAGCGCCCTGTCTGGCGGGCCGACCAGTACAACGATTTCGCCTTTGGGCGGCCCGGCATTGGAGTAGTGGGCGGCGAGGTCTTGCAGCGAACCGCGGCGGGTCTCCTCGAACAGTTTCGTCAACTCCCGGGCGACCGCAGCTTGGCGTTCGCCGCCAAGGCCAGCGGCAAGGTCATTGAGCATAGCGGCCAGACGCGGGCCGGACTCGTAGAAGATCAGCGTGGAGGGCACGCTCGCGAGGGCATCGATTTCTTTTTGCCGTGCGCCTGATTTTGGGGGCAGAAAGCCGCAAAACATAAACCGGTCGCTCGGCAACCCGGATGTAACAAGGCCCGCAAGCGCGGCCGAAGCGCCCGGTACCGGAATAACTTTATGCCCGGCGTCCAGTGCATCGCGCGCCAGTTTCCAGCCCGGATCAGACACAAGCGGTGTGCCCGCGTCGCTGATCAGGGCAATGGCGGCGCCGGCCTCAAGTTTTTGTAAGATATCCGGCCGTCTACGTGCCCCATTATGGTCATGGTAGGGTGTCACAGACGCCTTCAGATTGTGGGCATCAAGCAGCCGCCGAGCGGTGCGGGTGTCCTCAGCAAGCACCTCATCGGCGCTGGCCAGCGTGTCGAGCGCGCGCAACGTTATATCGCGCAAATTGCCGATCGGTGTGGAGACGATGTAAAGACCCGCATCGAGTGGTTGCGCCGCTCCGGGTCCAGATTTAGGGTCGCGGGATCGGCGAGTCGCGTCGATGCCCGGGGGCGGAGACGAAGAGGATGAGTCTGATGTCATTAAGGTCAACATCGCGCTTCGGGGCGACGCTGCCAATCCTGTTTTTTTCGGCACTGCTGGTCGTTGCTGGTTGTGCGACCCAGCCGGCCGGGCCTGTGGGGCCGATTTCCACGGGAAATCCCCGCGTTGATCCGGATCAAGACGGCAATGGCGTTGTCGATCTGGAGGATGCTGGCGACGAAGAACAGGATATGGAGCCGGGCGAGATTGATGAAAGCGGGCCATATACCCCGCCGCATATGGCTGGCCGGGAACTGGTACGCGCCGGGGTGATGCTGCCATTCTCCCATCCGCGCGAGAGTGTCAGGAACCAGGCTGAGGGAATGTTGGCGGCGATTGAGCTGGCCATGTTCGATCATGCCGGTGAGAATTTCGTTCTTTTGCCGAGAGATACGCGCGGCGCAACGGGCACGACAGAAGAGCTTGCAGAAACGCTGCAGGATCAAGGCGCGGACTTTGTTTTGGGCCCGCTATTTGCCGCCAATGTGACAGCGGCGCGGGACACGATCAACAAGCCTGACTTCTTTGGTTTTTCGCCAGAGGCATCAGTGCCGATTGTTGCCTTCTCGAATGATCGGACGGCCGCCGGCGGTGGGGCGTGGCTCGCCTCGATGATGCCTGAAGAAGAGGTCCGCGAAGTGACCGCCTATGCGCGCGCTCAAGGCTATGACACATTTGCGTTCTTCGGGCCGCAAAGCTCGCTCGGGCTACGCGTCGAGGCCGCCATGCGTCAGGAAGTGATGTCAACGGGCGCTCTTATGCTGACGTCTGGATTCTACTCGCCAAACGCAGAAAGTCCGGCTGTCGAGGCAGCCAGCTTCGCGGCTGTCGTGGAATCGGCGGTTCTGGCTGGAAACCGCGTGGCGGTGCTCGTTCCTGAGCGGGGCAATCGCTTGCGCGGGATCGCGCCGCTGCTGGCCTATCATGGGGTTGATACACGGCGGGTAAAGATGCTTGGCCTGTCCAATTGGAACGATCCGGCCATTTGGCGCGAGCCGAGCCTCGCTGCGGCGTGGTTTCCCGCACCGCCGGTCAATCAGCTGGATAATTTTGATGCCCGTTACGTTCGCCAGTATGGACGTGAGCCGTCATCATTGGGGGCGGTGGCCTATGATGCGGCCGCGCTTTCTATCGCGCTGGCGGGTGATGGTGAATTATCGTCCGAAGAGCTCACCAATCCGGATGGCTTCTTGGGCGTCAATGGCTTGTTCCGCTTCCGCGAAGACGGCACGGCCCAGCGCTCGCTCGCCATTATGGAAATCGCGCCGTCAACAGAGATCGGTGTGCGTGAGGTCCGGCCCGTCGCATCAAGCTTCCTACCAAGTGTCGGCTAGCAAACCAGTCTAGGCGGCGGCTGCATCGCTTTCAGGTGCAGGCTTTGGTGGTCCGCCTAAGAGGCGCTGGGCTTTTAGGCGATGGGTATCATTTATATGCATGCCCACCAGGCCGATGGTCGCTGCAAGTACAGATGCGTCATCGGAAAAGCCGAGCCCAGCAAACACGTCTGGCAGCGCATCAACAGGCATCACGAAATAGCCTAGCGCCGCGAAAAGAACCAACCGAACCCTGTGCGGTGTTTCCGGATCAATCGCGCAGTAATAGGCTGATGCCGCGTCATGTGCGAACGGGATACGACCGGCGACCCGCAGCAATTTCGATACGAAACGGCGTTTGGTCCGCCGCGCCTCGCGCTCGGTCGCCAAGGGCAGGCGTGTTGGAACGCTCTCGCCGTTTTCGATAATGATATCTGTCGGGTCCATGCGTATGGCTTTGCTCAATCCTCGTCTCGGCGCTGACTTAAGCCGGTCATTGCGGCAATGTCATGACCTTGACTGCCTGACTCGCTCTACTCTGTATGCGCGTCAAGCTTCGGGGCGCTGAATTTGTCCCGAAAGGTTCAGGATGACTTGGCTGGCGCTATAATAGGCCGGGTCGTCAGGTTTTTCGCCGCGCCCCATCACAATCTCCGCGCTGGCTTCGTATCTCACGATTTCACGGTAATCGACGCGGTTATGCCAGAATGGGTCCGCATAGTGGTAGGGGCCATGGAACCCATAGGCTGCAGAGCGGTAAGGCCGATAAAGCCGTCCGCCATGGCCATAGAAGCGATAGTGGAATGGAAAGTGCGCATAGTATGGGTCATAGGTGAACCCGGTGGCACGCAGCTGACGGTCAGCATCTGTGGCCTGCTTGACCACGCTGAAATGGTCAAATCCCATCATATCGGTCAGCTCTGCAGCGCGATAAAGCAGATAAGTTTCAACCGTTTGGCGGTCTGTTAGGCTGTTGCCAGAGAAGGATACTCGCCAACGATCATCCTCAATCTGTTGGTCGACATAGCCGCGCTGATTGCCATTGGCGGCCTGATAAGGCGTTGCTGTGGTGCATGCGCCAAGTGTGATCGCGGCTGCAAACGCCGCAAGAACGTGTTTTGTATTCATGTTACACCGATCTCCGCTGTCCTGCGTTCACTTTCCATTAACACATGCAAACTGAACGCCAGATAACTTTTGTTCACAATTTGATCAGTCGTCGCCTTTGAACAATATGACCTTTTGATGCGGGAAGGGGATTTCGATGTCGGCCGCATCAAGCGCCTTCTTGACCTGCTCTGGCACTGAAAACCGTACGTCAAACCAGTGTTCGCCCTTACAGAAAGGCCGTGTGATAAAGTCAACAGAGCTATCGTTAAGCGTCGACACAGCGATATCCGGCGCCGGATCCTTGAGGATTAGCGGATGTGCTTCAAACACTTTAGCGATGACGTCGCGTGTCTTGTCGATATCTGAATCGTAAGATACCCCGAATGTCAGTTCCACACCGCGCACCTCATGGTGGCTATGATTGACAATCTGGGTGCCCCAAATCTCGCTATTGGGAACGATGATTTGCTGATGATCAAATGTTCGCAGGATCGTTGTAAACAGGGATATCTCTTCGACTTTGCCAAAATTGCCGGCCGCGTCGATGAAATCGCCGGTTTTGTAAGGCCTGAAAATCATCAGCATGACGCCGGCTGCCAGGTTCGACATGGCCCCCTGCATGGCAAGCCCAACGGCCAGACCGGCCGCGCCGAGCAGGGCGATGATGGACGCTGTCTGAACGCCAAACCGGTTTAGAACGGCGATAATGACGAAGGCGAGGATTGTATATCGCGCCATACTGCCGAGAAAATTGAACAGTGTATCGTCGAGTGTTTCGTATTTGCCCGCCAGGCTGCGAACGGCCTTTCCGACACGCCAGGCAATCCAGTAGCCAACGATTAAAATAAGTATGGCCAGAAGCAGGTTGGTGCCCCAGTCGAG
>JBCCMX010000018.1:0-24378 GCA_039026135.1 Pseudomonadota bacterium
ATCGGCGGTAAAAGTCGTGCCGCAGGGCTTCAATTACACGGTCGAGAATTTCGGCCGCTATACGCGCACGCTCGGGCCGGGCTTGCATTTCATCATGCCGTTCTATCAGCGGGTTGGAAACCGCATGAATATGATGGAAACGGTGCTCGATATTCCGACCCAGGAGGTGATTACCCGCGATAATGCGCAAGTCTCCTGTGATGCGGTTGTGTTTATCCAGGTCATTGATCCGGTATCGGCCTCATATGAGGTGAACAATCTGCAAAATGCCATCACCAACCTGTCGCTGACCAATATCCGTACCGTGGTCGGCTCCATGGATCTCGACGAAGTCCTCTCCAACCGGGACGATATCAATGCGCGGCTGCTCTCGGTTGTGGATGCGGCGACCAATCCCTGGGGCGTAAAAGTCACGCGGATCGAGATTGCCGATCTGTCCCCGCCGGCCGATATCACCGAAGCCATGGCGCGCCAGATGAAGGCCGAGCGCCTGAAACGGGCTGAAATCCTCACCGCTGAGGGTGAGAAACAATCGGCCATTCTGCGTGCAGAGGGCGAGAAACAGTCGACAATTCTTGAGGCCGAGGGCCGGCGCGAAGCTGCTTTCCGCGATGCCGAGGCGCGCGAGCGCGAAGGTGAGGCCGAAGCCAAGGCCACGGCTTTCGTGTCCGATGCGATCGCGCAAGGGGACGTCAATGCGGTCAACTATTTCCTCGGCCAGCAATATGTCGGTGCGTTCGAAAAGCTTGCCTCTGAGGGGGGCAACAAGACCGTCATTATTCCGGCAGAGTTCAGCTCTATCCTTGGGACAATTGAAGGCATTCGCAGTCTGACAGATGCGGCCACTGAAGCGCGCAAGACACCGACCGCTGTGCCGACAACTCGCCGCGAGGAGGACAGCTAATGCTCCTGTCAAGTTTCAGCATGTGGCCGCCCACGTTTTGGCATTGGCTGGCGCTTGGTCTGATCCTGCTATCGATCGAAATGGCGCTTGGCACATTTGACCTGCTGTGGATTTCGATCGCCGCCTTTCTGACATCGGCCTTTGCCGCTTTCGCTCCGGCGGGCCTCGCCGGCTGGGAGGGGCAGCTGATTGTTTTTTCTGCCAGCTCGGCGCTGCTTTATCTTGCCGGGCGCACCGTCTTTCGCAAATGGCGCGAATTGGTGCCCGAGCATCCGACCCTGAACAAGCGCATGGCAAGCACGGTCGGCGCCAGCGCGACGGTTGCATCCGATTTCTCCAATGGCATTGGCCGGGTCAAACTTGGCGACACAGAATGGTCTGCGGTCGATCTGGATGGCCATGACCTGCGGGCCGGCACTTCGGTGACGGTCGAGGCGACCGAGGGCAACCGTCTGAAAGTGCGCCGCGCCCCGAATTAGTGGCGAAAATCGCGGTTATGGCGTTTTAGTGGCCAAATTAATGGGGAATCTTCTGGGCTAGAACAGGCTGCCCTGATCGGGCTTGGCCTTGGCGCGGGGCTTGGGTTTTGCAGCCGGCTTGGGCGCGCTTGGTTTGGCCAGCGCCGGTTTGTCGGTTGAGACCGGGACGGCCTCCAGGCTGCCATCAGCGAAATCGACGGTCAGTCTGTCCTGCGTCTGTCCCGCCTTTATCGACCGGATCGTCTTGCCTTTGGCGTCGCGTACAATGGCAAAGCCGCGTTTCAGGGTGGCGTGGTGCGAGAGCGTGTCGAGCAGCTGGCCATGCGCCTGCAGGCGCTCCCTGTGGCGCGCCAGCACCCGGTTAAGCGCCGGGCGGGCCCGCTCGGCGACCGCGCGTAGCATGGCCAGGCGTCGGCGCCTGTCGGCGCGCAGGGGCTCAACACGCAGCGCTGCGGCGACATTGCTGAACACCACCCGTTTTGCTGCTGTCGCCTGGCGAAGCGCCGATTGCAGGCGCGTTGCGGCATGGTCATAGCTTTGCTGCTTGGTCTGAAGCAGGCGTTCTGGCGCTGGCAGGCGAACCGCGCCGGTGCGCTCATGCATGCGCTGGACAAGCCGCAACAGTCCGCGCCGTGTGCGTTGGCCAAGTTCATCGACTGACACCAGGAGCTCAGCTCTTACCGGTACGGCGATTTCGGCTGCACCTGTTGGTGTCGGCGCGCGGGCATCGGAGACATAGTCTATCAGCGTTGTGTCCGTCTCATGTCCGACCGCTGAGATGAGCGGGATCTGGCTCTCGAACGCGGCGCGCACGACATTCTCTTCATTGAACGGCCAGAGGTCTTCAATCGACCCGCCGCCGCGTCCGACGATCAGCGTGTCGGGCCGCTGCCCCTCGGGCATCGCGTTGAACCCGCGAATCGCCATTTCGATCTGTGCGGCGGCCGCATCGCCCTGGACCAGTGCGGGCCACAGGATCACGCGGACCGGAAATCGGTCTCGGATGCGGTGCAGAATATCGCGAATAACCGCGCCAGTAGGGGAGGTCACGACACCGATCGTGCGTGGCAGAAAAGGCAGCTCTTGCTTGTGATGCGGGTCAAACAGACCCTCTGCGGCGAGCTTTTTCTTGCGCTCTTCTAGAAGCGCCATCAACGCGCCGGCGCCGGCAGGGCGCAGATCGCTGGCAATCAGCTGATAGTTCGAGCGCCCCGGATAGGTCGACAATCGCCCCGTGGCGATCACTTCCAGGCCCTCCTCGGGGCGAAACGCCAGCCCCGCCACCTGGCCTTTCCACATAATCGTGTTCAGAACGGCCTTGTCATCCTTCAGGTCGGCATACATGTGCCCGGACCGTGCAATCGTGACCCGCCCCAGCTCACCGCGAACACGCACCTGCTCATAGGCTGTCTCGATCGTGCGTTTCAGCGCGCTGGACAGTTCCGAAACCGTCATTTCGGCAAGATTGGAAGTCGGTTGATCAGGCATTGGTCCAATCATAGGCAGCTTTGCGCGAGGCGTCATCCCGCTCTTGGCACGGGGCCAGCGGCGATGCGCCCTTGATTGATTGGGCGTGACAGTCCATTTGCGGGCCATGAAAATTCTTATTGTCGGGTCGGGCGGGCGAGAGCACGCGCTGGCCTGGAAAATTGCTCAATCTCCGCTTGTCGATGAGGTCTTCTGCGCGCCGGGTAATCCGGGCATGGACGCTGTCGGGCCCTGTTTCGATGTTGATCCATGCGACCTTCACAAGATGCAGGAACTGGTGCTTCAGATTGCACCGGACTTGATCATTATCGGGCCAGAGGCCCCGCTCGCGGCGGGTCTGTCTGACGCGCTGCGGGCGCGCGGCTTTGATGTCTTTGGTCCGAGCCAGGCCGCCGCGCAGCTGGAAACCTCCAAGGGCTTCTCGAAGGACATGATGGCGAAGTTCGATGTCCCGACAGCCGCCTATGGCCGCTTCAGTGACCTGACGCAAGCCCTTGATTTTCTTGAAACAATGTCGCCGCCATATGTGATCAAGGCTGATGGCCTTGCCGCTGGGAAGGGCGTTGTCATTTGCGATACGCTGGAAGAGGCAGAGGATGAGGTTGAGGCGATGATGACCGGCAAGTTCGGCGATGCCTCGGCCGAAATCGTCATTGAAGAATTCCTCGAGGGCGAAGAGGCTTCGATCTTCGTTCTGACAGATGGTGAAGGCGCGCTTTATCTGCCGCCAGCGCAGGACCACAAACGCGTTGGCGACGGTGACACCGGCCCCAATACGGGCGGGATGGGCGCCTATGCGCCGGCCCCGGTCGTCACCCCGCGCGTGATGGAGCTTGTTCAGACACTGATTGTCGAGCCGATGCTGTCGGGCCTTGAGGAGGACGGCATTGTCTATCAGGGCGTTCTCTATGTCGGCATCATGGTGACCGAATCCGGGCCCAAAGTGGTTGAGTTCAATGTCCGCTTTGGCGATCCTGAGTGCCAGGTGCTGATGGCCGGCCTGCCGGGCGATATTGTGCCGCTGCTTTTGACCTGCGCGACGGGCGGGCTGATATATGGTCACCGGGAACTGGCTGAAATGGTGGGTCTGAACACGTTCAAGCCAACTGCCAGCGTGGTCATGGCAAGCAAAGGTTATCCTGGAGACTATGCCAAAGGCTCGATTATCCGCGGTATCCCAGATGCCGAGGC
Organism: Pseudomonadota bacterium; assembly: GCA_039026135.1. Classification (GTDB taxonomy): domain Bacteria; phylum Pseudomonadota; class Alphaproteobacteria; order Caulobacterales; family Hyphomonadaceae; genus Henriciella. The sequence continues at coordinate 4,063 of JBCCMX010000018.1, forward strand.
ACAGAGCGGGGTGACCGTTTTTCAAGCCGGAACAGACAAGGACAGCGACGGCGAGTTGATCGCGGCAGGCGGGCGGGTTCTGGCGGTTACCGCAAGCGGTGACAGCTTGAAGGCGGCTGTCGACAAGGCCTATAGCGGTGTCGACAAGATTGACTGGCCCGAAGGGGTCTATCGCCGCGACATTGGCTGGCGGGCGCTGCGATAAGGTGCGCGTGGGCGAGCTCAGCGGTTCAAATACGCGACGTTACTGGTGGAATTATTGCTGAAAGCGCGGTAGGTCGCACGACAAATGCACCGCTCTTTGGCGCGGAGTGAAGTGAGGAGTGTTTCGATGACGGAGAGTATTACCGCTCAGGAAGCGTTTAGTGGCACAAAAGACGTTGCTGACACGCATAAGTTTGACGAGGCGAAACTGCTCGCCTGGATGGAAGCCAATGTCGAAGGCTTTGCCGGACCGCTGACCGTGCGGCAGTTCAAGGGCGGGCAATCCAACCCGACCTATCAGCTGGTGACGCCCGACAAGAAATATGTGATGCGCCGCAAGCCGCCTGGCGACTTGCTGCCGTCTGCGCATGCCGTCGATCGCGAATTTCGCTTAATTTCAGCGCTCTATCCGTTGGGTTTTCCGGTCGCGCGGCCCTATGGCCTGTGCGAAGACGAACGCGTCGTTGGAACCATGTTCTACATTATGGACATGGTGGAGGGCCGGATTCTCTGGGACGGCACCCTGCCGGACAATACGCCTGCAGAGCGCCGCGCGATTTATGAGGCCAAGGTGAAAACCTTTGCTGATCTGCACAATGTTGATTGGCGCGCTGCCGGCCTCGAAGGCTTTGGTAAGGAAGGCGACTATGTCGCGCGCCAGATCCATCGCTGGACCAAACAGTATAAACTGTCGGAGACCGAGACCATCAAAGATGTCGATGATCTGATTGACTGGCTGCCAAAGAACTTGCCGCAAGGCGATCAGACCACCATTGTTCATGGCGATTATCGGATCGACAACATGATCCTGCATCCGACCGAGCCGAAAGTGATTGCCGTGCTCGATTGGGAACTTTGCACGCTCGGCGATCCGCTGGCCGATTTCACATATCATCTGATGAACTGGGTGATGCCGAGCAATGATCCCGGCCGCGGCGCCCTGGCTGATATTCCCGATCTGAAAGCTCACGGCGTTCCAACGATGGAAGAGTACACCGCGCTCTATTGCCAGCATACCGGCCGCGACGGCATGCCCGAGCTTGATTATTACTTTGCTTACAATGCTTTCCGACTGGTTGGCATTTGTCAGGGCATTGTTGGCCGCGTGCGTGATGGGACCGCGTCGAGCGCCCATGCAATGGAAATGGAAAAGCGGGTCAAGCCGCTGGCCGCCTTCGCGGCGCACCACGCTCGCCTTGCTGGAATGACTGGCTAATCAGCGCATACCGCGCTTTCATAATCGTGATTGAAAATATAGGTGCGCGGCCCGATGGCCGTGACATCCTCCACGAAATATCGGTTGACCGGGTCGTCAAGCGTGCTGGCAAAACCGCGCGGTGTTTGCACGCGCGGCGCCAGCCACCGGGTGATATGCTCAGGGTCCAGCATGCCCCAATAGGCATTCGGGTCGACACGGCATGGATGCGTCTCTGCCGCTGCGGTCATCAGGTCGCTGACCGACTGAATATATCCCATATCGACATCGTGGGCCGCCAGGTGATCGACCACATGATCGCGCCCTGAGGCGTAGAGCGAGAAGCTGAAGTCGTATCCGACCTGCGCCAGCATCGCTGCCATGGCGCCGGGCTTTTCATCGCCGCGCAGCCAGCCCCACCAGGTTGCAAAGGGCATCATGACGATGCCGTGCACGGCGATATGCGCGCTGTGGTGGATCTCTGCTTGTTTCAGACCGGGCAGAATAATCATCGCGCAGGCTGACATGCAGGGCCCGGCAATAATGGCTTTTTCCATTCGGTTCGCCAGGATGCCGCTCATCACTCGCGCTGTCGCCACATTGCCGCCGGGGCTGGAAATGATGATCTGTTTCGCCGCCGGCATGGTGTGCAGCTTGAGAAACTCTTCTGGAAAAATCGGGGCATTATAGCAAATCGTCTCTTCACCCGTCATCAAGCTGACGCCCGGCGTGTCCAGACAGGCGTCGACCAGAGCGTCGATTGCGCCCGCTTCAGCACGCGACGCAGGCGCCGCCAGAAAAGCGGCAAACAGCGCCAGAATGCTTGCAATGGCGGCGTGTCTTTTGCAGTTGATCAATGATCTAGCGCCCATTTCATATTCGGGTCTCGAAGCCGGCGATTGGCGAATGGACACGAAGCCAACCAAACATGGCGAGAGCAAGACGGCGCATGATGTGCATGCATGCGGGCTGGACGTTCGTCGCAAAGGGGAATCTGCATGACGCTATACTGTCACAATGCTAATTTGCTCAAAAGACAAAGGGATCATTTCGGTTAGATGGCATTGAAGCCAACACATGTCTTGGCGGCGTTGATCGGTGTCGTCCTGTCTGGCTGCACGCGGTCTGTTAGCGTCGCACCAGCGCCGCAGGCCAATTGCGTCCCGGTGCCCGAGGGCGTCTATGAATTCAGGGACGGCAAGTTTTATCCCGAAAGTGTCATCGCTGAATACACTGAACAGGCAGAGAGTATCGAAGCGGCCGTCGGCGAATTGGAAGCGGCCTTTGTGACGCTGGGCTACCCGTGGCTTTCGCTCCAGACAGTTGATGGCGCAGTCTTCTTGACCGGCACAGCGCCAGACATCTCTTCAAAAGAAAAGGGCTTTGCGGCGGCTGCAGCGCTGCTAAAGACGAATCCGGTCGTTCAATCGCAGTCCCGCGTTATGGTTGACCGCATCTCGGTATCGTCTGGCGACGACGATCCAATCGAAACCAGTCTTGAAGAGGATGATACCGACAACGCGCTCAAAGCGTGCACGGATCGCCTGAATGCCGTACTTGATGCGCGGTTGATCCGGTTTGTGCGGGATGGGGCGAGCCTGACTGGTCAGGGCGCTGCGACGCTTGATGAGGTGACGGCCATCGCTCGCGATTGCGAGACGCTGAATATCCATATCACCGTGCGGGCCAGCCAATCGTCAACAGGCGCGAGCCTCGTCTTTCCCGCAGTCCGTGCCGAATCTGTGCGCAGACATCTGGAGCGCGGCGGCATCAGTTCCGGTCGCCTGTCAGTTCTGAACGAAAGCGAACTGCAGGAGGCTCTCCAACGCCGCGGCGACGATGAGCCCCATAGCCGGCCCGTTGAGATCTTCTTTGTTGAAGAATAGGTCAGGATGACGACGAAACCTGATTGGCGCCAAAATGAAAATACTGATTAGCGGTGCTGGCATTGGCGGACTGACGACCGCGCTCTGCGCGCTTCACTTTGGGCACAGCCCCATTGTGCTTGAGCGCGCCAGCGCGTTGGAGAAAATTGGCGCAGGCATTCAGATCAGCCCCAATGCCTTTCGCGTATTGGAGGCGATTGGCCTTGGCGATCAGATCCTTGCGGCCGGGTTTGTGCCTGAGGCCGTCGAGTTCCGCATGGGGCAGACCGGGCGGCGGATGTTTCGATTTCCGCTTGGCCCTAAGGCAACAAAGAGATGGGGTGCACCCTATGTCCATATTCACCGCGGTGACCTGATCGACGTGCTCGTCGCGGCCTTGAATGCGCGGGCAGGCGACGTTCTTCGGCTCGGCTCTACGGTGACGGGATATGTACAACACTCTGACCGCGCCGGGCTTGAAATTGGTGGAGACGAGCCGGTTTTCGGCGATGTGGTGATCGCCGCAGATGGTATCCATTCGGCTCTTCGTGCGCAAATGCTCGGAAAAGAGGATGCGCGGTTTACCGGCTACTTGGCATGGCGCGCGACGGTGCCGGTTCGGCGGCTTGGGGATCTGGCACCCGGCCCCGTTGCGGGTGGCTGGCTTGGTCCGTCGCGGCACGCGGTGACCTATCTGCTGAAAGGCGGCGAGCTGGCCAATTTCGTGGGTGTCGTCGAGCGCTCAGACTGGCGCGGCGAGGCATGGAGTGAGACGGGAAGCAAGCACGAGGCCCTGCGTGATTTTGCAGGCTGGCATCCGACCATCACGTCGCTCATCGAGGAAGCCGACACATTGTATCGCTGGGCACTGTTTGACCGCGAGCCGCTTGCGCGCTGGCATGATGGTCGCACGGCGCTGCTGGGCGATGCCTGCCATCCCATGCTGCCTTTCATGGCGCAGGGGGCTGCCATGGCAATTGAGGATGCATGGACGGTTTGCCGCGCGCTGGGCGGATCGAGCACCGTTGCCGATGACCTGTCGGCCTATTTTGAGGCTCGTCAGGCACGCACAGCGCGTGTTCAGCGTGTGTCTCGGCGAAATGGTGAGGTTTTTCACCGAAAATCTCTCGCGGCGCAGGCGGCGACCTATGGGCCCATGTGGCTGGCCGGCCACACAGCGCCGCAGCTTATGATGGGCGCGTTTGACTGGCTGTATGGCGAGGATGTCGTTTGCGATGCGCCCGGTTAGAGCACCGGATCGAGCAGGTAAACGTCCAGCACACCGAGAGGACCCAGCACGGCGTCGACCGCGGCGCGATCTTCAGCCGACAGAGCGAGTATCTCTTCGCGAATATGGCAGCGAGACACTTCAGAATATTTCAAAGATCGCATGAGTGATAAGCCATAGCCAAAGTCGACCTCGCACCATTTTTCACCCGCGGCGAGCGCCTGTCTCGACACATCAAGGAAGCGGTGATGGCCCTCTTTTATATAGGCAAAAATGGGCGTCAGCGTGCCGGGCAGCGCGTCATCGGCGAGATAGGTTTCGTCGCCGGACTGCGCGTGATAAATCTTGTCCATCATGGCATCCACTTCCGGGGCTTTCTCCATCAGCATGGCGCGCGGGACCGGGTCTTCCTTAAAATGGGCCTGGAACAGCCCCGCAAACGTGAAGTCACCGAGGCTTGCCCGGTTTCCAAGAAGAAAGGGGTGCTCTGAGAAATGCGCCGATGTCAGCTTCAGGAAGCGCGCAAAATCTGCTTGCATCCCGTCTTTCTGATCCGGCCCACAACCGCGATTCTTGCAGGCTCTCAGGCCAAACTGATCGCGCATCATCTCGCCGACTGCCTGGCCTTGCGCCGCTTCTTCCTCGGTCAGTGAATTGGCGCCGAACTTGCCCAACTGGTTGGCCAGCACGCCGCGTCCGATGGCGGCAATATTGTCCGGGTAACACCAGCGTGTGTGGACGGCGTAGCGACCAAACCATTCGTCAGCCCAGTCTTCTAGCAGGTGACAGGCGATTTTCTGTACTGGTGTGTCCGGGATGATCTGGCGGCCCGGATATTTGGCGTTCAACAGTGCCCCGATCGGTGTGGTGTCATGGATCATCCAGCCTTCGGGTGTTTCCAGCGCTGGAATGAAGTGGGTGCCAATACGCGCCTCAATCGCAGGGCCGGTGGTTTCATTCTTCAGCGCGAAGGTGTGATCCAGCCGCATATATTTCAGCATCGCTTCCAGCTTGCGCGTGAACAAGCTGTGCTCGCCGCCCCAAAGGGTGTAGTGGCCGTCAAACATGATTTAAGCTCCCCATCGCGCAAATTGCCCTCTGCGAAGCGTTCGCGCAGCGCTAGAGGCGGACTTGTCCGCTCTCTATTTGCGTCTTGAGCTCGGGTGTCAACGGCTCCCAGCCCGATGAACCCGGCGTCAGCACGTAAAGTGGCTCGTTGATTTTTTCCGGATCAAACCCTTCAGCTTTCAGACCGCTTTTCTTGTGCTTGAATGTGCCGGTGACTTCTGCGGCGGCCTGCTGGATCCGTAGGAAGCGCGGGACGGCATAGGGCGGCAGTTCCTGGCGCATATGACGGGCGAGGTCATCAAGGTCCAGATCGCTGCCCAATTTTGGCGTCAGAGACAGCATACCGCAACGCCCATCTGATCCTTTCACCTGCACACCGTAGACAACCGCATCTTCTGTCTGAGGCCAGTTGATTACAGAGGCTTCGACTTCGGTTGTCGCAACGTTCTCGCCATTCCAGCGGAACGTATCGCCGACGCGGTCAACAAATTGCGTGTGGCCGCAAGGTAGGAGTGCAATCAGGTCGCCCGTGTTGAACCAGACATCATCAGGCTCAAACACACCGCGAAAGAGCTTGGTCTCTGTCGCTGAGGGATCGGTGTAACCGTCAAACGGGTTCTGTTCTGTGACTTTCATCACCAGAAGCCCTGTTTCGCCCGGTTCGAGTGCTCGATATTGTCCGTTTTCTACGACCGGTTCATCGCCATCAATGTCATAGGCGATGACGTTCCAGTCCTTACCAAACCCCGGCGCCCAGCCGCAGGTCTTGTCGTAGTTCAGCAGGTTCACAAAGCCAATATTACCTTCAGACGAGCCGTAGAATTCATGGATACGCTCAACGCCGAACCGCTCCTTGAATTGGTCCCAGATGTCCGGTCGAAGGCCATTGCCAAGAATTTTAACGACGCTGTGGTCGCGATCATTCGGTTTTTCCGGTTGGTTTAACAGATAGCGCAGCAGCTCGCCGATATAACAGAACACGGTAGCATTGTGCTGGCGGCATTCGTCCCAAAAACGGCTTGCGCTGAATTTGCGGCCGATCGCGATTGTCCCACGGCTGGTCAGAACGCTAGACCATGACAAAACCAGTGCATTGCTGTGATAGAATGGAAGCGAGCAGTAAAACGTATCCCTGCGGGTCATGCTCAAGGTCAGCTGCCCCATATACATCCCGCTGCGGAACAATTTGTAGTGCGTGGTGACCGAAGCTTTTGGCATGCCCGTCGTGCCTGATGTGAAGATATAATAGGCTGGCATGTCGAGCGTCAGCTTACGTGTCTCGGGCAGGTTCTCGACTGGTTGATCCTCCAGCTCCGTTGCGGCATCTTGATAGCCGGCAGGAACCGGTTCGTCCTTGTCGGCGATGAATAACAGCTTGTCGGCATACTCGGTGTCGAGCTGGTCCTGGATCGTTGCCATATTTGGCACGGACTCTGCGCCGACCACGACGAGTTTAGGCGTCGCAAGGCTCAGGCTGTGCGCCAGCACATTCCCGGTCTGGGTCGTGTTGATCATCGCCATAATAGCGCCAAGCTTCAGCCCGCCCATAATGGCGATCAGAATCTCCGGCCGGTTCTGAACGTTGATGGCAACTTTGTCGCCAGCCTGAATACCGCGGGACTTGAAGTAGTGTGCATATTGATTGGCCCGGGCGTTGAACTCACGCCAAGTGATTACCTGGTCTTCGTATCGCACGGCGACTGCATTGGGGCTCAGGCGAACATTTCGTTCAAGAAAGTCGGAAATAGAGCCGCGTTCATTCGGTTTCAGCTTTGAGACATCTCTTAAGAGCTTCATCGCGCCGCGGCGCATGAAAACCCGGCTCAGCCGCCAGGAAAAATTGAGTTTGGTAATATCTTCGTTGCCGACCGCCACTCATGAGCTCCTTTGGAATGCATGTCTTGGTGAGGTGACTTGCCCGAGATGCAATCCGGGCAAGTCGGTTACGATGTTAGACGATCTCAAACAGGCCAGCGGCGCCAATCCCGCCGCCAACACACATTGTGACGACCGCGTATTTTACGCCGCGGCGCTTGCCTTCGATCAAAGCGTGGCCCGTGCAGCGCGCACCAGTCATGCCATAGGGGTGTCCGATCGAGATCGAGCCACCGTTCACGTTGAGATTTTCATCCGGAATACCCAGCTTGTCACGGCAATATAGTACCTGAACAGCAAACGCCTCATTGAGCTCCCATAGACCAATATCGTCCATTGTCAGACCGTTGGCTTTCAGCAGCTTAGGCACGGCAAAGACAGGCCCGATGCCCATTTCATCAGGCTCAAGCCCGGTCACGGCCATACCACGATAGATGCCGAGTGGCTCAAGGCCGCGCTGCTCGGCGACTTTGGCTTCCATGACAACTGAAGCTGAGGCGCCATCGGATAGCTGCGAGGCATTACCAGCGGTTACGTGCTTGCCTTCTGGGCGAACAGGGTTCAGCGAATTAAGCCCTTCCAGCGTTGTGCCGGGGCGGTTGCCTTCGTCTTTGTCGAGCGTCACTTCCTGATCAGAGGCTTCGCCGGTGGCCTTGTCCATGACGGTTTTCGTTGTGGTGATGGCGAAAATCTCGTCGTCAAACTTGCCGGCTTCCTGCGCTGCAGCTGTGCGTTGCTGGCTTTGAAGGGCATACTCGTCCTGAGCATCGCGGGACACTTTGTAGCGCTCGCCAACGGTTTCAGCCGTGTCGATCATCGGCATATAGGCTGCTGGATGCATCGCGATCAGGTCCATGTCTGGGATAACAGACATCTTTTCGTTCTGGCCAAGAGAGATGGACTCTACACCGCCGCCGACAACCACGTCCTGGCCGTCTGCGATCACCTGCTTGGCCGCTGTGGCAATCGCCATCAGGCCTGACGAGCACTGGCGATCGATGGTCATGCCTGGCACCGTTACAGGCAGGCCGGCGCGGAGGGCCGCCATACGGCCGATATTGGTTGCCGTCCCGCCTTGTTGGATGGCGCAACCCAGAATGCAGTCTTCAACCTCGCTGCCGTCGAGGCCTGCGCGCTGAACGGCATTGGTAATGGCATGTGCAGCCAGTTCGTTGCCGTGAGTTTTATTGAATGCGCCGCGATAGGCTTTGCCAATCGGTGTGCGCGCTGTTGAAACGATGACTGCTTCACGCATAATTCTCTCCTGTTTGTTCGATCCGCTCATATGATCGATCTTGACTGTGAGTGCGAGCCCTGCCGCAAGGGTAGCATGGCAACGGGCGGCGCTTACACGGCCAAAAAACGTCTTCTGAACGTTCCATCGGTGTCTTTGTCATATTTGCCGCTTGGAACCTAGACAAAATATAGTGTCAGGGCCTCGGCGATCAAAGCGGGTTTCGGTTCCCCTTCAACCTCAACCGTGACCTCATTGGTCAGCAAGAGCTGCCCGGGGTTTTTTTCTTTCACTTCGATCAGTTTTGTACGGCCGCGAATACGCTTGCCCGAGCGTACGGGCGTTAGGAAGCGGACCTTGTTGAGCCCGTAATTCACACCCATTGAAATCCCTTCGGGGATGATCATCGCTTCGCCCTGCAGCTTTGCCAACAGTGAGAGTGTAAAGAACCCATGCGCGATGGTGCCGCCAAATGGCGTCTGGGCGGCGAGCTCTGGGTTCACGTGAATGAATTGGTGATCGCGGGTGACGTCGGCGAAATCGTTGATCTGCTCCTGTCCGACTTCAAACCACTCCGTCGGTCCCAGCTCCTCCCCAATGCTATCGGTCAAGGCATTGACGGGAACGATTTTCAAGTTCGACATTGTATAGACTTTCAAATTGGCGCGCTGTTGCTAGCGAAATAGCGCCGTTTGCGAGCCATTAAAGGCGTGACCTCGCGTTAGGGAAGGGTTGATCTTGGCATTTGGCCTGTCACCTATTTGCAATCGCTTCACGCTGAACGGAAAAGACGAATGAAAATAGAAAACCGGGTCACACAAATGCTGGGCGTCGACTATCCGATTGTCCAGGCGCCCATGGGGTGGATCGCCCGTTCTCAACTCGCCTCCGCTGTCTCCAATGCCGGCGCGATGGGCATGATCGAAACCTCATCGGGCGAGAATGATGCGGTGAGCGCCGAGATCCTTAAGATGCGCGAGCTGACCGACAAGCCATTCTGTGTGAACATTGCCCAAGCCTATTTGCGCGATCCGTCGATTATTGACTTCATTATCGATCAAGGTGTCAAAACGGTGACGACATCGGCAGGCAATCCGATGAAGTTCACCGAAAAGCTCAAGACTGCGGGGCTGACAGTGTTCCATGTCGTTCCAACCCTGCAGGCTGCAAAGAAAGCCGTCGAGGCCGGTGTCGACGGGCTGATTGTTGAAGGCGGCGAGGGCGGCGGCTTCAAGAATAAGCGCGATGTCTCGACAATGGTCCTGCTGCCTCTTGTGCGCTCACAGGTGGAGGTGCCGATTATCGCTGCGGGTGGTATCAGCGACGGCGTCAGTATGGCGGCGGCGTTCGCGCTCGGCGCTGAAGGCGTTCAGATGGGCACCCGCATGGTCTCTGCCGCCGAAAGCCCGGTTCACGGCAACTGGAAGCAGGCCATTGTCGAGGCGCCAGACACAGGCACCATCATGCTGAAGCCAGAGCAGGGCGCCGCGCTACGTGTTCTGCGCACCGAAACAACTGAGCAGCTCGAAGCGAGCGGTGAGAACCCAATGATGGCGCTCGCCGGCGGCGTGAAAGAGGTTTACTTCGAAGGCAAGCTGGAAGCTGGCATCGCCCTGACGGGTCAGGTCGCGGGCCGCATCGAAGCGGTCCTGTCAGTCGCCGATATTGTGGCCCGCACCATGAGCGAGTTTGAGGAGACAATCGCCCGTCTGGCTGACACTTATCGGGCGCAGCCTTAGCTGACGGCGTTTTGCAGGGCTTCTATCAGGTCCGTTTTTTCCCAGCTGAACGTGCCGTCGTTGCCAGGGGTCCGGCCGAAATGGCCATAGGCGGCTGTCGGCGCGTAGATCGGGCGCAACAAATCTAATGCCGTGCGGATGCCTTTTGGTGACAGGCTGAACACTTTTGAGACAGCTTCGGAAATGCGTGCTTCAGTGACGCCCTGCTGCGCAGTGCCGAACGTCTCGACGAAAATCGACAACGGTTCGGGATAGCCGATCGCATAAGAAACCTGAATCTCGCAGCGTTCGGCGAGGCCTGCGGCGACGATGTTTTTTGCGAGATACCGCGTGGCATAAGCCGCCGAGCGGTCGACTTTTGACGGGTCCTTACCTGAAAACGCACCGCCGCCATGCCGCGCGGCGCCGCCATATGTATCCACAATGATCTTTCGACCTGTCAGGCCGGCATCCCCATCAGGCCCGCCAATCACGAATTTGCCTGTCGGATTGATGAAAAACCTGTCCTGTTGAGGGAACCAGCCATTGGGCAAGACGTCGCTCACGACCGGGCGTATCAACTCGCGCAGATCGTCCTGCGAGATGTGTTCCTTGTGCTGTGTGGAGACCACGACAGCGTTCACGCCCACTGGCTTGCCATTCTCGTACTTAAGCGTCACCTGGCTCTTGGCATCAGGTTCAAGCGCATCATACTCGCCCGCATGACGCAGCGCGGCCAGACGCTCAAGGATTTGATGGGAATAGAGCAAAGCCGGCGGCATTAGCACATCGGTCTCGTTGGTGGCATAGCCGAACATAATGCCCTGGTCACCGGCGCCCTCGCCTTCGTGAAGGCCAATGCCCGCCTCAACGCCCTGGGCAATTTCAGCCGATTGGCCATGGACCAGGCAGTCGACAGCCATTTTCTCCCAGTGAAACCCGTCCTGCTCATAGCCGATCCGTTTGACCACAGCGCGTGCAGTTTCGATCATCTCGTCTTTGGAGATGTCGGCGCCATTATTGGTGCGCACCTCACCAGCCAGCACCACCTGATTAGTTGTTGTCAGGGTTTCAACCGCCACCTTCGCCGTGGGATCGCGCGACAAAAACAGGTCGACGACCGCGTCTGAAATCTGGTCTGCAACTTTGTCAGGGTGGCCTTCAGAGACACTCTCACTGGTAAATTCATAGGATGTCATATTGGGGGGTCTCGATATGCTTTCAGGCGCTAGTAACGATAGTGTTCTGGTTTGAAAGGGCCGGCCGATGTGACGCCGATATAGCCGGCCTGTTCGTCGGACAATTTGGTCAGTTCAACGCCAAGCTTGTCCAGATGCAGGCGGGCAACCTTCTCGTCCAACTCCTTTGGAAGCGTATAGACTTTGTTTTCGTACTCGCCCTTATTCTCATGAAGGGCAATCTGAGCCAGCGTCTGGTTGGTGAAGGACGCCGACATTACAAAGCTTGGATGCCCGGTCGCATTTCCGAGGTTCACCAGGCGCCCTTCCGACAGCAGGATGATTCGTTTGCCGTCCGGCAGGGTAATCATGTCCACTTGGGGTTTGATATTCGTCCATTTGAAATTGCGCAGTGCCTCGACCTGAATCTCATTGTCGAAATGGCCAATATTGCAGACAATCGCCATGTCTTTCATCTCGCGGACATGGTCCAGCGTGATGATGTCCTTGTTGCCTGTTGCGGTGACGAAAATGTCCGCCTTGGGCGCCATTGTATCCAGTGTTTGGACGTCATAACCGTCCATCGCGGCCTGAAGTGCGCAGATCGGATCAACTTCGGAAACTGTAACGCGTGCGCCGGAGCCGGCGAGCGATGCCGCTGAGCCTTTACCGACGTCGCCATAGCCGGCCACAAAGGCGGTCTTTCCGGCCATCATGACATCTGTTCCGCGCCGGATTGCATCGACGAGCGATTCCTTACAGCCATACTTGTTGTCGAATTTCGACTTGGTGACGGAATCATTCACATTGATAGCCGGGAAGGGCAGCTCACCGCGTTTCTCAAGCTGATAGAGCCGGTTCACGCCCGTTGTGGTTTCCTCGGACACGCCACGAATGCCTGCTTTGGCTTTGGCGAACCAGCCCGGCGAGGCGGCAATGCGCTTCTTGATCTGTGCAAAGAGTGCTTCTTCTTCTTCAGATCCGGGATTGTCCAGTACGGAGGGATCAGCTTCAGCCTTCTCACCGAGGACAAGATACATTGTGGCATCGCCGCCATCATCTAGGATGAGGTTCGGCCCGCTGCCATCCGGCCAGTGGAAGATGCGGTCGGCAAAATCCCAATACTCTTCAAGCGTTTCGCCTTTATGGGCAAAAACTGGCGTCCCGGCATCGGCGATCGCGGCGGCGGCGTGATCCTGGGTCGAATAGATGTTGCAACTTGCCCAGCGGACCTCGGCGCCGAGCGCCTCAAGCGTCTGGATCAGCACCGCGGTCTGGATCGTCATGTGCAGAGAGCCGGCAATCTTCGCACCTTTGAGCGGCTGTGCGTCGCCATACTCTGCGCGCGCCGCCATCAGGCCCGGCATTTCGGTCTCTGCAATCTCGATCTCCATCCGGCCATAGTCGGCCAGAGAGATGTCGGCCACCGCGTAGTCATTCGACATATCAACGATCCTTTATATGATACCCTCTGCGCGGTATAAGCTGCGTGGCCAGGATGTACAGCCCCATATGCGCGGCAAATCGCACTCAAAATGAAGAATTCGCTGAGCCAAGATCACGTCCGATCAAGAAGATGTGTGTAGCCTTCCGGCCACAGTGTTGACAGAGTTTGTTATCAAGTATGGTCACACTGGAACTGTAAGAACTAAGGTACATATAGAATACATGCCTGACGGAACACGCTCACCCTTGAACGACGATAATCATCAGTCCTCCAGCGCGCCGCCCTTTGATGGCGTGCGCACGAGCGTGCAGACAGCGATCCGACTGACATTTGCAATTGTCGGATTGGTGCTGATCATCATTGGTGTGCCTTTGGCGGCCGTCACGCCATTCCCGTTCATCCCGATCGGTCTACCCGTTGTCATTCTCGGTGTTGTGTTGCTTGGCCGCAATTCTGTTTGGGGCCGTAACTGGATGGAAGGTATCTTGCGGCGCTGGCCTTCGATTGAACGATTTGCGCCCAACTGGCTGATGAAGGCCGTGTTCGGCCGCGACAAGGCACCAAGCTGACAATAAAAGGCCCGCGCCTATGCGCTGGCATCATTTCGGTGAATTGCGCGCCCTAGTTCAGGCGGCTGCTAATCTCGTCAAGTGCCTTGGCAAACAGTTCGTCACCATTGCCTGATCCCGACAGGACAGCGCGCGCGGCCTCCGTTGCTGCATCAGCAGCAGCCTTGCGCACATCGCTCGCAGCTTCAGTCTCGGCCCGGGCGATACGTTGTTCGGCTTGTGCCTCACGGCGCGCAACCTTCGCTTCAAGCTCCGCCTTCGACTTCTCCATAAAGGCTTTTGCATCGGCTTTGGCGCGTTTCACGATATCATCGGCTGCGACTTCGGCTTCCTTGGCGCGTGTTTCTGCCTCTGCCATCAACTTGTTGGCCTCCTCGCGAAGGGCCTTGGCCTCATCAAGTTGACGGCGAATATCGGCGGAGCGCCGATCAAGAGCGCCGAAGATGGCTTTGCCACCGCCGAGCCACAGGACCACCATCACAAATACGACAAGTGCCCCGAAAGCGACATGCGTCGTGGTATCTGTGAAGCCGTATAGCAAATATCCGAATCCAACGGCTTCGTCCTTAGGCGTGTCGCTGCTTGCGGCCAAAGCCAGAGGCGAGAGGGCGATGGAGGCGGCGCTATAAGCGATAAACTTCGTCATGACGGCGCGCTCCTATGATCCCAGGATCTTTGACACAGCTGATTTGGCGTCAGCTGGTTTCGTTTTGACGTCGAAGCGCGATGTGATCGTTTGAACCGCTTCTGCTGCGATCTGATCAACTGTGCTCATCGCTTCGCTGCGCAGGGTCGTGATTCTCGCTTCGGCCGCTTCGAGCTTCTTGGCCAATTCGGCGTCAACGCGAGCTGTTTCTTCAGCAATTTCAGCGTCTAGCTTCGCGCGGGCGCGGCTGGCAGTCTCACGGGCTTTGTTGCGGGCTTCTGCCATGCGCAATTCAACAGCCTTCTGGGCCTCCTCGGCCTCGCTTGAGAGCCGCGCTGCTTCATCCAAGTCGTCGGCCAGCGTATTCTCGCGAACCTCGATCACACTGCCAAGCTTTGGCAGAATGAAACGCGACAGCACGAAATACATGAAACCGAACAGAAGCACGGTCCAGAAGATCTGCGATGGAAAATGCCATGGGTCAAATGGCGGGAAAACGGGCTTTTCCGCGCTTGTCCCGCTGGCTGCCATGATGAATTCAACCATCACAAATCCTCCTGAGATTGATCGTCAAATCAGACGACGAAGAGGATCAGGATCGAAACGAGGAAGGCCAGAATTCCCAGCGCTTCCGAAAGCGCCATACCGATGAACAGGTTACCGGTCTGCTGCGGTGCGGCTGAAGGGTTACGCATCGCGGCGTCGAGGAATGAGCCAAAAATGTTGCCCACGCCAATTGCGGCACCGATCATACCGAGTGTTGCAAGGCCGGCGCCGACATACTTTAGGCCGAGTGTGATATCGCCTTCCATGAGAATCTCCTTTGGGAAGTCAGTTTTATCAAATTGTGCCCCGTGAAGCCTGTTCGGAAGAGCACGTCAAGATGTAAGAACGCGGCGTTTTTGCCGCAGCGAAGTGTTTCCTAGTGGGACGGGTGAAGCGCGTCGTTGAGGTAGACGCATGTCAGGATGGCAAAGACGTAGGCCTGAAGCCCCGCCACGAGCAGCTCAAGCGCATTCAGGGCAACGCCCATCGCGAAGGCAAGCGGTGCGAGCGCGATATATGCGCCGCCGGCCGCAAACAGGGCGACAGCAAAGCCGGCAAAAAGTTTGAGCATGATGTGGCCGGCCAGCATATTGGCGAACAAGCGCAGGGACAGCGTCAGCGGACGCGCAATGAATGAGATAACTTCGATCGGAATGAGCAGGATATAGATGTACCAGGGCGCGCCCGATGGGGCGAAAAGCTTCAGGAAGCCGAGCCCGTTTTTGTAGAAGCCGTAAATCAGCACAATGCTGATTACCAAGAGCGCGAGAAGTGCGGTGACAACAATATGGCTCGTCGTCGTAAACGCGTACGGGATCATCCCAATCATGTTCGCGAAAAAGATGAAGAAAAACAGTGTGAAGACGAATGGGAAGAACTTTAATCCTTCCTCGCCAGCGGTACCGCGGATCATGTCGGCAACAAAGGTATAGCCAATTTCGCCGAGGCTCTGCAGGCGGTTTGGCACAAGGCCACCACGATTTGCCGCGGCGCTGAAGAAAAGCAACGTCAGGGCGACGGCCAGAACCATGAAGAATGTAGAATTGGTGAAATCAAGCTGCAAATTGCCGACATTGATATCCAGCAGGCTTTTAATGTTGAACTGCGAGATGGGGTCGAGACCTGCGGCGCCGCCTAAGAACTGAGTCATGGGGTATCTGTCCCGTTTGTCGGCCCATCGCCTTGAGCCTGCGCTCGCGCTGCGAGCTCTGCATTAAAGTTTCGGTAGGCGCGTATACCACCCAGAATCCCTGCCGCAAGCCCGAAACCGAAGAAGATCAGCAGGAAGAGGGGCGACGTTTTGAACCACCTGTCGAGCATAATCCCAATAAACAGGCCCACCACGAGTGCAGAGACCATTTCGGCCGACAAACGGAGCGCCATGCTGGCGCCTGAAATCGACTCATATTTTTGCTGAGCCCGCTCTGTTTTCTGGTCGAGCTTGGCCCGTTCGGCCTGCGCCTTGGCGATTCGCGCGTTGAAATCGTCTTTGTTTTGATCAGACATGACAGCGGACTGACGCTATAAGAGTAAGCGTTTGAGATATGCATTGTATTCATTCTTCACGGCGCCGGAAAGCCGCTCAAGCTGCGCATCGTCGATAAAGCCTTGGCGCCAGGCAATTTCCTCGGGGCAGCCAATCTTAAACTTCTGTCTCTTTTCAAGCGTCTGGACAAAATTTGAGGCCTGGAGCAAGCTGTCATAGGTTCCAGCATCCAGCCAGGCTGTGCCACGCGGAAGTTTGATCACGTTTAGCTGGCCGTTCTTGAGATAAGTCTCATTAACGCTGGTAATCTCCAGTTCACCGCGTTTTGATGGCTGTACCGTCTTGGCAATCTCGACCACGTGGTTGTCGTAGAAGTAGAGACCAGTCACGGCCCAGTCACTTTTGGGCTGAGATGGTTTCTCCTCGATCGAGATGGCTCGCCCATCCTCGGCAATCTCGACAATGCCATATCTGGCCGGATCATTGACATTGTAGGCGAGCACAGTGGCGCCGGTTTCCAGCTGGCTGGCACTTTCGAGCACCTTGGTCAGGCCCGCGCTATGAAACAGATTGTCACCAAGCGCCAAAGCGCAAGCGTCATCTCCGATAAAGGATTCGCCGATCAGAAAGGCCTGGGCCAGACCTTTCGGGGCTTCCTGTGTTGCAAAGGAAAATGACATGCCCCACTGGCTGCCATCGCCAAGAAGCGTTTGAAACTGTGACTGCGATTGCGGCGTTGTGATCAACAGGATGTCCCGGATCCCCGCAAGCATAAGTGAGCTGATCGGATAGTAGATAAGAGGTTTATCATAAACAGGCAGAAGCTGCTTCGACAGACCGAGTGTGATGGGCTGAAGGCGTGTGCCCAGTCCGCCCGCAAGGATGATGCCCTTCATGCAGATCTCCTCTGTGTCGCGGCTCTGAAAACCGTGTTGTGGTGGCGCCGTCAACTGTCGCAAGCAGTCACGTATCGCGTCGTGTTATCATGTCTTTGCTCGCTGGCTTGGCGCGCGGACCTGAAATTTGGCTGGAAATAAAACAGGCATTCATTTAGGCCGTCAGCGACGGGCGAATTGTTTTTTTGGGATTTGAGATAGATGAGCGAATGCATTTGCCCGGTCATCCTGTGTGGAGGTTCGGGTACGCGTTTGTGGCCGTTATCAACGCCTGATCGTCCAAAACAGTTTCTGCCGCTGACATCAAACAAACCGATGATTGTGGAGACGGCTGACCGGTTCGCCGAAACACTGGCTGATGGCATTGCGTTTGGCCGTTTGCTTGTTGTCGGTTCCGACCATCATCGCGCCGACTTGGAGCAGGTGCTGCCGACCGCGCGGCTGATCCTCGAGCCGATGGGGCGAAACTCGGCGCCAGCCGTCGCAGCTGCCTGTTTGGCGTCCAAACCTGACGACCTGCTGCTCATTTTACCCGCCGACCACAGCATCAAGGACATCGCTGCTTTTCACGGCGCAATTTCTTGTGCGGCGCCGGCCGCGAGATCTGGCGCAATTGTGACGTTTGGTATCCAGCCGACATACGCCGCCACGGGATATGGTTATATCAAGGCCAAGCCCGCCAAGCGCAAAAAAGTGTTCGACGTCGATCAATTTGTTGAAAAGCCGGAGCTGGCAACAGCCGAGCAATATCTCGCGGCGGGGACGTATTATTGGAATGCTGGTATTTTCCTGTTCCAGGCGTCAACAATGCAGGCGGCGCTCGCCGCGCATGCGCCTGATATCATTCCTGCCGTCGAAGCTGCGCTGGGAAATGGGGCGAGCGACATTTTAGAGCTTGATAAGTCGGCTTTTGCCCGCGCGCCGAACATTTCCATCGACTATGCGGTCATGGAACATGCCGAAAATGTAAAAGTCGTCCCGGTTGATATGGGTTGGAGCGATGTCGGCGATTACCAGGCGCTGTGGGATCTGCTTGCAGATGGCGGCGATGACACGGTGACCGCCGGACGCGTCGTCGCGCAGAATACCAAACGGCTATATGTCAACACTGAGGGCCCACTGGTGGCCGTCAGGGGGGTGAGTGATCTCGTTGTTGTGGCAACAGATGACACCGTTATGATTACGCCGCGCGGCGATGCGCGTGCGGTCAAGTCTGTCGGTCAGACAGTTGGTGAACAGCGCCATCTTCTTGATCTGTCGGATACGATCATTTCCGAAGCCACTGATTGGTTTTGGCAGACTTTGAATGTCTGGCGGACCAAAGCCTGGGACACAAAGAATGGCGGCTTTGTTGAGCAGCTGACCCTCGATGGCCGGCCTGATATTGACGCGCCGCGCCGGGTGCGCGTTCAGGCCCGGCAAATCTACAGCTTCGCGCGCGCCGCGGATCTCGGATGGGGCGACGCGTCCGGCGCGCTTGATCTTGTCGAGCAGGGCTTGGCGTTTTTCAGACAAACGCTCCGACATCCAGAAGGGGGCTGGGTGCACACGGTTGGCGCAGACGGGGTGCCCATCGACCGGCGCCGCGAGCTATATGATCATTCTTTCATCATTTTGGCTGCCGCGACAGCTTACAAGGTTACCGGCAAAGAAGGTGCCCTGGCACTGGTTCATGACGCCGCTGACTTTGTCGAATCACAGCTTGAGGATCAGCAAAATGGCGGCTGGCGCGAATCGCTGACTCTTGCGGCGCCGCGCCGGGCCAACCCGCATATGCACCTTCTGGAGGCGGCATTGGCCTGGCACGATGCCACTGGCCACCCGCAGGCCATGGGCATTGCAAAGCGTGTTGTGGAGCTGTTTGAAACCCGGTTCTTCGATCCGACCACAAATATCATGGCTGAGTATTTCGAAGCCGATTGGCAGCCTGTTCAAAAGGGGCAGAAGGCCATCTGGGAGCCCGGTCATCATTATGAATGGGCCACACTTCTTGCAAGCTATGATGAACGGACCGGTCATGACACACTCAGCTGGCGGCGCCGACTGATCCGCCAAGCCGACCAGTATGGCCGCGATCCGGCAAGCGGTTTTGCGGTCAACACGCGGGACCATGACGGCTGTGCATCGAATTCGAACCGTCGCTTGTGGCCTCAGTTGGAGATGTTTCGCGCCCACTTGCTTCATCCGGGGCTTGATGCCGTTGGCTCTGATGAGGTGCGCCTGCGTCGAATCCTGGATACCTATTTGAATTGGGGACCGGAGGGCGGCTGGCTTGACGAGACGGATGCGCAAGGCGGCCCGTATTCACAGGCGATACCCGCCAGCATGATTTATCACTTCGTCACTGCTTTTGCGCCATTGATTGAATGAGCTTCAGCCGGGATTTCTGACCTTGAGTGCTTCATCCATCTCCGCGAGCACATCCTTTATCGGACCAAATGCGCGCATCTTGCCGGCATCGAGCCACATGCCAATGTCACAGACGCTTTGCAGCAGCTGGCGATTGTGACTGGCAATAACGGTGATCCCAGCCTGGTCGACGAGTTCGTTCATTCGCTTTGAAGCCTTTTCCTTGAACCGGTCATCGCCCGCGCCGATCCACTCATCAAGCAGTAGAATTTCGGGTTCAAACGAGGTTGCGATGGCGAACAGAAGTCGCATTCTCATGCCATCGGAATAGGTTCGGATCGGCAGATCAATGACGCTGTCGAGCTCGCTAAAGGCAATGATCTCCGGGATTTTCCGGGCTATTTCGCGCCTTGACCATCCCTTGATCAGTCCACGTATCACAATATTCTCGCGTCCCGATACGTCGGGCTGGATGCCAAGCGTGAGATTGAACAGAGATGAGATTTGGCCAGATGTGGTCAGCCGGCCGCCGGTTGGCGTGTATATGCCGCCCAGGACACGTAGAAGAGTTGATTTGCCCGACCCATTGCGCCCGATCAGCCCGACACGCTGCCCGCGCCGGACGGTGAATGTGAGCTTTTTCAATGCATGGATATAATTCTTGCCACCGCTTTTAACGAGATTTTGCGGCACCGCGGCGCCTGCCAGCTTCCAGCCTGGCTTGGCTGTCACGGGATAGTGAATGCTCAGATTGTGGGATCGGATTTCCGCCATAAGCTATAACCAGAATACGATACGCTGACGGTAGCGAG
>JBCCMX010000019.1:0-24103 GCA_039026135.1 Pseudomonadota bacterium
GACCACCGCCTCTATCAGAAGGCGTGCCTCCCGGCGTCCATCGTCTATACCACTGCTGGCGAGCAGATCACCCATGCGCCGCAAGGCCGCATCGATTGTCTCGCCGCTCACGCGTCTTCACCCTCCATGGCGGCCAAACGGCGGGCTTGATCTTCTGTCTTCTTGGCTTCTACCACATCCTCCTGCTTGTCGCCATCAATGATCTTGTCGAGCGCATTAAGTGTCAGGCCGATCCGGTGATCGGTGACCCGGTTCTCCGGGTAATTATAGGTGCGGATCTTCTCAGAGCGATCACCTGAGCCGACCTGGCTGGCGCGCGCCTCGGCCCGCTCGGCATCGGCGGCCTGTTTCTCGCGCTCATAAAGGCGGATCTTCAGCTGCTCCATGGCTTTCTCGCGGTTTACATGCTGCGATTTTTCCGAACTTGTCGCCATGATCCCCGTTGGCAAATGGGTGATCCGCACCGCGCTGTCGGTCGTGTTCACATGCTGGCCGCCAGAGCCGGACGCACGCATCGTATCGATACGTATGTCGCCAGGGTTGATCTCAATCTCAACATTTTCCGGCGCCGGCAGAACCGCAACCGAAGCGGCCGATGTATGGACACGGCCCTGGGTTTCGGTGGCCGGCACACGCTGGACGCGGTGGACGCCGCTTTCCCATTTCAGCCGGCCGAACACGCCGTCGCCTTCAACGCTGGCAATGATCTCTTTATAGCCGCCGACATCGCCCTCAGAGGCGCTTTGCAAATCAACCTTCCACCCCTGAAGCTGTGCGTAGCGCGAATACATGCGAAAGAGATCGCCCGCAAAAAGCGCCGCCTCGTCTCCGCCGGTTCCGGCGCGAACCTCTAGCACCACATTGGCCTTGTCGTCGGCATCTTTCGGCAGCAGCAAAAGCTGCATGTCCTGCTCGGCCTGCGGGATGCGCGCGCGCAGATCCCGGGCCTCTTCTTCGGCGAGTTCAGCCATGTCGGGATCGTCGCCCTTTGACATCGCTTCGGCCTCAGCAAGGCCTGCGCGCATGGCGATCAGCTCGCGCGCGCCATCAACGACCGGCTTGAGCTCGGCATGTTCCCGCGACAGTGCAACAATCTCATCGCTGTCAGTAGTCGCGCCCATGCGGGCTTCGACTTCTTCATAACGCTCGATAACCTGCTCGAGCCGAGACTGGGGTATTGTGGCCATCGGCTGGCTCTAGCGGGTAATCGCCGCTACAGGAAGACCCGAATGACTTCCTTGCCTGTCATGACAATCAAGGTGATGGAGGCCAGGAAAAAGACTGAGAACCGGAAAAGCACCCTGGGCGAAAAAATTTGCACCAGAGAGTGCAGGATGCGCAAGCCCACAAAGCCATAGGCAAGCGCCGTCATCGTCTGGTCAGCCCCGCCAGTCAGCGCTGCAAACATCATCAGGGCATAGAAAACGGTGGGCTGTTCATGCAGGTGATTGTAATTGTCCGCAACGGCGCGAACATTGGCGGGCAGAACCTCTCCGGATGTACCGGGATGGCGATAATCATCAGGATTGATCTTGGCCTTCTGCATGGCCGGAATACGGGTGATATACATCCAGAGCAATAAGATGCATGTCCAGGCCACCAGCACGAGAACGGGCGTCAGAAAAGCGGTCAGCCCATCGGACAGTCCCGCCCAATGGGCATCCATCATCTCCTGAAAGAGTTGCGCTTCATCGATCATCTCAGCCTCCATAGATCTGTTTGGCAGACACACTAGCGAAATTCGCGCGCGCGCAAACCGTTCCCAAACGGAAGGCTGAAGCCGGCGCTTAAGGCGCGCCTTTCAAGTGGGCTGAAGCAAAAGCGATAAAAGCATCAATATCCTCAGACACGACACTATGGCCGCCAACACGCAGCCAGTAGGCAATCTCGGCAGACGGGTCGAAAGTGCGCATATCACCCTCAGGCAGACCCGTCAGGCCCTGCGCCTCATAAACCGTATCAGCGGCCAGGGCATTCATGTAGGTGGAGTTCGGGTCAGACCAGACATCACGCCGCCCATTACCAAGAAAAATCGGCTTTGGCGCCGTAAGCGCCAGCAAATAGTGCTGGTCGAGCGTCAGCGCGCCGCCCTCCTCGAGATACTCGCCAATCCCGGGACGCAACCAATGAGGATAAGAGCGCGCCATGCGGCCTAGGGTCTCGCCCTTGGTTGAGCGCGAGGAGGCCGCGCCGGCAAAGCCAGACTGGTGGGCGATCGCTGCCTGAATCGTATCTGACCAGGCCGCTGCGATCAGTGCAGACTTGCCATAACGCGAGTGGCCAAGGGCGCCCATTCGCGCCCCGTCAATTCGCGGATCAGCCGAAAAGACCTGTCCTGTCGCATGAAAGGCGTATGCCCATGCCATTAGGGTCGCGGTCGGTGCCGCGTCAGATCCAAAGGCAGCCATAACGGCCTGCGCGTCCCCATTTCGATCGGGCACGAAGCCTGGGCCATAAAAACTGGCATAGCCGAAGCCGGCATCGAAATAGCGCTCCACCGGCACCTTGGCGATATAGGTGCCGAAAATCCGGGTGGCGAGAAAGCCTCCAAAACCACTCATCATCGGGCCGTCGCAAACGGTGCCATCCGGCGCCGTCAGGGGCTGGCCATCAAAGGCCGAGCAATTGTCGGCAAATGTCTGGCTAATCAGCAAGGGAACAGGCGTGTCGGCCGAACTGTTGGGAAGCGCCAGAACAACCGGGAAGGTACGCGCGGCATCGCCCTCGCCAATCGTGAACAGAACCTCTTCCAGCGTACCACGACCGCCAAGATAATTGTCATCAATCATGCGGGCGGGCGCCGCACTGATGGGCAGATCAGCCGGCCAAGGCCCATAGAGCTCCGCTTCCAGTGTGGCGCGGGCGGCGTCGGCATCAAAGCTGTCACCCAGCGCCGGCTGCGGTATCGGCTTATTGTCTGTCTCAAGGCTGGCATAGTTCAGGCCGAGCTGTGTGCATCCGATCATTCCACCGGCAATCACCGCCACAACAAAGCCGCGTGTCAGCCATTTGAATATCTGTGCGATCATGCCCTGCTCTCCGTTGGGGTCCTTTCCCGTCTAATGGCGCGCGCCGAGAGAGAGAAGCAAAGAATTGGCGAATGGACTTCACGAAATTGCGAGGCCTGCTAAAGACGGCGCATGAAAACGCTTCTGGTCTTTTTAGGATGTATACTCGGCGGCGGCGCCATCGGTCTGTTCTCTGCGCTATGGTATGGCGGCATGGTGCCGGGCGGCCCGCGCATGGGGTCAAACCTGGACGTTGGCGGGTGGAGCAGCGACTGGTCGATCGGCTCGGAAAATGCGAGCCCCTATGTACGTGCGCGGATCGCCCGCTTCGGCCTGCTTGCAATGCGCAAGGATGAAGCGGTTTATTTTGGAAAGGCTGTCGACGACCTTGGCGATCCAATGGTCGAGAGCTGCACATACCGCGTGAGCGGGCGCAGCATGCCAGCACGCTGGTGGTCCATCACGCTTTACAATGCCGAGAGTTATTTGCCATCCAATGATGATGGCGCCCTGTCGTTTGACGCGACACGCGTGCCTGAAGGCAGCGAAGACTGGTCCTTTATCGTCTCGCCGAGCGCGCCCGGCCCGGACGAGAATGACGTGGACCAGGCATGGGTCTCAAGCCGCGCAGCTGGCACGTTCGACCTGACACTGCGGCTCTACTCGCCAACGCCCGAGCTGATCGAGCACCCCAAGCGGACGCTTCGATCACCGACAATTGAACGTTTGAGCTGTGAGGAGGCGAGCCAATGATGTCACGTCTTCGCCCCTGGCAGATTGCGATTGGCCTATTTGTCATCAGTGCGCTTGTCGCGCATGTCTGGATGCTCGCACGCATCCCCACCATGGTGATGTCGACAGCACGCGCACTCTTCATCGAGAATGGCGCGATCGAAAATGGCTGGTCACCGAGCCCGCGCGTCACACCGGAAACCCAGCGCATCGTTCGCCCTTCGCCTGATCTTGCCTATTCGATCTGTCTGTTTGATGCCTCAAGCGGGCCAGTCGAGATCTCAGCGCCGGCCTGGGATGGGTATGGCTCTCTGTCGATTTTCAATGAACGCACGGACAATGTCTTCGTTACCTCGCTGGACGCCGCAGAGGACGCACCCAACCAGGTCATCGTTGGGCCGGAAGGCTATGTACCGAGCCCGGACATCGCGATTGAGGGTGAGGCGCCGCCGATTCTGATCCTGACAGGCGAAGGGGTCGCGCTGATCCGGCGCCTGGCGCCCAGCCAGGCCCTGCATGACGCGGCGCAATCGCTTGTCGACCAGTCGGTCTGCCAACCGCTGAGCGCTGGCTAGGCATCACTCAGCGGCTGTCTTTTCGGCTTCCTCGCGAAGGCGCTGCGTGCGAAGGCGCTCGGCCTTGGCTTCCACCTGATCAACAATGTGGTCGATCATGTCGGCATTGGACAGTTTATGATCAGCGCGTCCGGAGACATACATCATGCCGCTTTCCTTGCCGCCGCCTGTAAACCCAAGATCGGTCATCGCCGCTTCACCCGGCCCGTTCACCACGCAGCCAATAATGGACAGCGTGATCGGCTCAGTGACATGGGAAAGCCGCTCTTCCAAAGTCTGCACTGTGGAGATGACATCAAACCCCTGACGTGAGCAGGACGGGCAGGAAATAATGTTCACCCCGCGCGTGCGCAGCCCCAGGCTTTTCAGCATATCAAAGCCGACTTTCACCTCCTCGACCGGGTCAGCCGACAATGAAACGCGGATCGTGTCGCCAATCCCCATCCAGAGCAGATTGCCCATGCCGATGGAGGATTTGACGGTGCCGGTACGTTGCGCGCCAGCTTCGGTAATGCCGAGATGCAAAGGCGCATCTGTCGCCTCGGCCAGTTGCTGATAGGCCGCCACGGCGAGGAACATATCGCTTGCCTTCACGCTGATCTTATAGTCGTGAAACCCGAGATCATCGAGTATACGGGCATGATCGAGCGCACTTTCGACCATGGCGTCGGGGCAAGGCTCACCATACTTTTCAAGCAGGTGCTTTTCGAGGCTGCCGCCATTAACGCCAATACGGATCGAACAACCATTATTGCGCGCCGCACTCACCACGTCTTTGACCCGGTCTGGCGAGCCAATATTGCCCGGATTGATCCGCAGACAGGCCGCGCCCGCCTCCGCCGCCTCAATACCGCGGCGATAGTGAAAGTGGATATCGGCCACAATCGGGACCGGGCTGGCGCTGGTAATGGCCTTGAGGCCGGCCGTCGACGCCTCATCCGGGCATGACACGCGTACAATGTCGGCGCCGGCTTCTGCAGCGCGCGTGATCTGATCCAGTGTGGCGGCCACATCCGGTGTCGGCGTGTTCGTCATGGTCTGCACGCTGATCGGCGCGTCGCCGCCGACAGGCACGCGGCCAACCATGATCTGGCGGCTCTTGCGGCGGACAATATTCCGCCATGGTCGGATCGGATTGTGGCTCATGCGAGGCTCCGGCCTAAACAGCTTTCAATAGCCATGTGGCGCGAGAATGCGGCGGGGTAAAGGCCAGCAATGGACGCAGGTAATTTTATGCAAATTTCTCTGTCTCGGTGAACGTTCTGGAAAACAAGCTTTGATATTAGCCGTAACCTGAATTTTGGGACACCGGCGGAAGGCTAGATAAGTATGAAAGTGCCAGGCATTCTAGCGCCAAAGTGGCGCGCCGGCTTGGAAAGCTGGGCAAGCGACAAGCGCGGTATCGCGGCAGTGGAGTTCGCGCTGATCGCGACACCGTTTTTCTTTTTGATTTTCGGTCTCCTTGAGATCTGCGTCATCTTCATCATGACAGCGCTTATGGAGAACGCCCTGAATGAGGCGGCCCGCCAGATCCGCACAGGACAGCTTCAGGCCGGCGGCGGCGGTCAAGCGGCTTTCGTCGCGTCGGTTTGTGACCAGATGCACGCCATGATGCCCGATTGTATGACGTCACTGAAAATTGACTCGCAGGTGTTCGCTGATTTCGGTTCAACAGGTGCCGCGCCAACATCGTCCCTGCTCGATAGCGACGGCAATTTGAACGATTCAAACTTTACCTACATGCCGGGCAATGAAAACGACATTGTCGTGGCCCGTATCTTCTATGAGTGGGACTTGCTGGTCCCAGGTCTAAGTGGACCGCTGGCCAATATGAGCAGCAATCGCCGCCTGCTGCAGGCCACGGTCGCGTTCCGCAATGAGCCATTTGGCGGGGGAAGCTGATCATGTTGAAGAAGACATATAGCTGGCGCAATGTGCGCGGTATTGTTCGCGCCAATGATGGTATCTCAGCGGTCGAGTTTGCTTTGATCGCGCCGCTTATGGTCCTGATGTATATGGGATCAATCGAACTGTCCTTCATGATGACGCTGGACCGCAAGGTCACCTCCGCTGCGGCTGCACTCGGCGATCTGACTGCGCGCGATGACAATGTGACCGATGCCGACATGGCGCAGATTTTCCAGGCCACCCGTATGGTGATGGAGCCAAATGATATTGTTCTGGCCCGGATGCGTGTGTCGAGCCTGGAAGATGCCGGTTGCAACGACAACGTGACCGTGGGCTGGAGCGATGGGTATGGATTTGGCGCCTACCCCGTGGGCACCAGCATGACAGTGCCGGATGATATTGTACCGACATGCGGCTCGGCGATCTTTGCCGAATTTGAGTATGATTATAGATCGCCGTTCGGCTTCTTTATCACACAGCCCAAAACGCTGAGCGATGAATTTTATCTGCGCCCACGCCGATCAAACTTCGTGGCGCGTTCAGACTAAGACGCAACTTTTTCGTGCTCTGGTGTTTTGTCGGCCTTGACCGTGAAGATGATCGCGAGGCCGATCATGAACAGTACCAAGATACTGGCAAAACCGATCCGCTGATCACCCGATAGATAGGTGACAAGCGCAACCAGGCCTGGTCCGAGCCAGACTGTCACACTGCCGGCCATGGCGTAGAAGCCGAAGAACTCGCCGATCCGCTCTGGCGGCGCGATATGGACGAGCATGTATCGGCTGGAGGAAAAACACCCGACCAGGAAGACCGTAGAGGGGATGATCAGCCCGATATAGGTCACATCTGCGAGCGTTGAGAAGACAAAGCCTTCCAGCACGGTGTGCCCGGCCGGGATCAGCCCGAAAAACAAGGCATCGGGCGTAATTGAGATCATCAAGGTCATCAGGGTCATGGCCACACTCAGCTCGACAATGATGGCGCGTTTCGGGCCGATCGTGCGATCAAGGAAACCGCCAAACAGCGCGCCAAAAATCGCGGATACAGCGGTGATAATGCCCATGGCGGTGATCTGGGTCTGGCTCCAACCCAATGCGCCGATCACATAGGTCGACCCGATTGTCAGCACAGCAGCAATCCCATCCGCGTAGATCATCCGGCCGATGAGAAAACGCATGACGTTTGGATCGCGGCGGAACTTTTCGCTCACATAGGTGATCGGGTTTTTCAGATTTCCAGGCTTGGTCGCGTCACGGTAGGCGCCGAGCCATGTCTGACCCTTTTTGTAGACGTCCGGCATGAACAGAAAAAACGGAATAATGAAAATGGTCAGCCAGATGCCGATGACCGGAGCGGCCATGCGCGAAATATCCGCCTCGCGCGCGGCAACCTCAATCTCCGACAGGCTTGCCGGCGCCGCGCTGAGATAGACGAAAATGGCCACAAGCGTGAGGAAACCGGCAAGATTGCCCATGGCGAGGCCCATGCCGGAAATCATCGGCAGGGCTTTGGAGTTTCCAGCGCCCGGCAGCATGGCATTATGGAACAGCTCGGACACGGTATAACTGCAATAACCCAGCACCAGCAGCGCCATACCAAAGGGAACAGCGCCCGGCAGATCAGGTGTCACCAAACCAAGGAGCAGACACGCAACGACAATTGCAGCAAGGGACGCAAAGACAAATGGCTTTTTGCGTGGCCCGCGATCGACCAGAACACCCAAAACGGGGGACACGAATGCCATAATCACCCCGGCAATGGCGATGGTCAGCCCAATCAGGGTTTGGCCAAGTTCCGGATCACCGATTACCGTGCCGGCAAAATAGGTCGCAAAGACCGATACAACGATGACATTGTAATAGGGATTTCGTGCCCATTCGAAACTTGCCCAAGCCAGGCCTTTGACGCCGAGAGTACCACCCGTTGCACTGGGCTTGCCCAGAGCCTGCGCTCCGGCGGTAGCCGTTTCGGTCATGGGCGATCTCCTCCAGCGGGCTTGCCAGCCTCTTCGCGCAGACCCTGTCGCATTCTGAACGAGTTGAAAAGAGTGTACAACACGTCGCACATGCGACGACGCGGCGCTTGACCCCGGTGCCGGGACAGATAGAACGGCGCCAAGCATTTTGGAGATGGATATGGCCACAGGCGATTACACCCATGGTGAGATGAATGTTGAGGCGCAGGAAGCCATGTATGGTGGCACAATGCGTGCGGGCATGTGGGGCGCACTGATTATTTTGCTGTGCCTGGCTTACTCCGTTTTCGTGCTCTCGATCGGAATGAACTGGATGGTCGCGCTTGGCATATGTGTTGCGGGTGCCCTGGCCATTGGATTTGGCATGGGTCTTGGTGCCGCTTGGGTTGTCACGGTTATCGGACTGGCCGGGTTGGCCGTCTTTATTCAGATCCTGGTGATACTGGCGAGCGCCGCGCTTTAAGCAGACGCAGCGGCTTTAGCCGTTTGTGGCCTCGACAATCTTTTCGGCATTGTCGTCCCACTTTTCTTTGGTCCTGTCGCCAGTTGCGCCCAGCGCCCCGATAAGCGCAAGCACCATCAAAGACAGCATAAGGCCATATTCAACCGCCGTTGCGCCGGACTGATTATCGCCGAGCGTTCTGTTTCGTTTCGGATTGGACTTGTCGTTCGCCATCAGTCCGCCTCACGCGCGATCAGAACATCGAATAGCGGGATGTCGGCAGCAGGCGCCGGATACGAATGCAGGTCCATCGGGTCTACCCACGCCAAAGTCTGTCCCTCCGCCGGTTCCGGCTGTCCGGACCAGTCTCTCAGCCCGAATAATGGCATCAAAAGATGAAACTCCTGGTAAGAATAACTGGCGAAAGTGATCGGAAAAAGTTTGCTCGGGTTAATCTTAATCCTCAGCTCTTCGTGAATTTCCCGCACAAGGGCCTGTTCCGGCGTCTCGCCTGGCTCAATTTTCCCGCCCGGAAATTCCCATAGTCCGGCCATGGCCTTGCCGGGTGGGCGCTGCGCCAGCAAGACACGGCCTGCACTGTCATACAAGGCAGCCGCAACGACCAGCAGCGTCTTGGTCATGTGCGGTAGGCACCGTTTATGTCGATATAGGCATGGGTCAGATCGCAGGTGTAAACGCGGGCCTCGCCTGCACCGTCACCGACAACGACCCGAATATGAATCTCTGGTTTGGCACATTCAGCCATGGCCGCATCCTCGTCATAATCCTCCGCGCGCCCACCGGCCGCCGCGACCTGCGTGTCGCCAAACCAGATCGCGAGACGCGCAAGATCGACCGGTTCGCCCGATTTGCCGACCGCCATGACCACCCTGCCCCAATTGGCATCGCCCGCCGCGAGCGCGGTCTTGACCAAAGGTGAATTTGCGATGTCGGCAGCCATAATCCGTGCAGAACGATCCGTCTCACCACCTGTCACGGTGATCGAGATGAATTTCGTCGCCCCTTCACCATCTTTGACAATCTGCCAGGCGAGGTTGCGGCAGACGTCGCTCAGCGCCGATGCGAAGGGCTGTAACCGCGGGTCATTTATGTCGGTGATAAGCGGTGCGCCGCTCTCGCCTGTCGCAAAAACCATCAATGTGTCTGATGTGGATGTATCACTGTCCACAGTAATAGCATTGAAACTGGCGCTGGCTGCATCGCGCAAAAGCCGGTCCAGCACATCCGGCGCGATCGCGGCATCAGTGAAAACATAAGCCAGCATGGTCGCCATATTCGGCGCAATCATGCCTGACCCCTTGGCAATGCCAGCAAGCGAAACCGTGACGCCGTCTATCTGACAGGTGGCTCCAGCGCCTTTCGGATAAGTGTCGGTTGTCATGAACGCCCTGGCGCAGGCCTGCCAGTCTGGCGCGGTGAGGGCGCCAGCCATCTGTGGCACAACGGCGCCGATATAATTTGCGTCCTCCAGCGGTTCACCAATCACCCCGGTCGCGGCCAGAAAACAGGTGTCCTTCGGCGCGTTCAGCGCCGCTTTTAAAGCCGCGAGGGTCATCTCATTCTTCAGAACGCCCTTGGCCCCGGTAAATGCATTTGAATTGCCCGAATTGACAACGAGGCCGCGCGCCTGACCTGCGCCGGTTTCTAGGGCCTGACGGCACCAGGCGACATCAGCTGATGCTGTGGTCGACTGGGTAAAGACGCCCGCGCAATGGGTGCGGGGTGGAAACGCAAACAGGAATGTGTCGTCGCGGCTGAGCCCGGCTTTCTCGTAAAAGCCGCGCGATGCCGTTGCCGCCCGAACGCCGCGAACTGTTGGCAGGTCCGGAAACTGCGCCGGCGCAAAAGGAGAGACGGCAAACTTCATTCGGCGTCAGGTGCGGTGGCGTCGGGAAAGGTTTCATCAGGCTCAATCAAGCTGGCCGGCTCTGGCAGGGCTTCGCCCTCCTCAAGCTGGCGAATATCGGCGGCCACGCGCAGATCGCTCAAGATCTCACTGATCTGCGTGAACGTCAGGAATGTGATGATTTCAGGCCGCATCTCTTCTTTTGTCTTGGGCGGCGCCGTGCGACGCTCATCAACACGGATAATATGCCAGCCCTGCTCGGACTCAAAGGGTCCGCCAAGGTTGCCGGTTTCGGTGTCCCCGATCATCGCAGGAAACGGCTCCAGCATATTATTGGGCGAGATCCAGCCAAATGAGCCGCCATCGAGGCGCGTGCGCACATCTTTGGACTGCGTTATGGCGACTTCGGCAAAGACAGCGCCGCCTTCAAGATCTGTCAGAACGCTTTGCGCTTCGTCTTCGGTCTCCAGCAGGATGTGGCGCAAGCGCACCTGATCATCAACCTGCTGCAACTCGACCTGGGCGGCATACATTTCGTCAATCGCCGCCTCGGTGACCTCGCCGGCGACAAGGCTTTCAACGAGGATATTACCGAGAATACGCTCGCGTCCCGCTTCAAGCCGCCGCCGGGCGGCCGGATCGAGATCAAGGCCGCGGCGGGTCGCTTCCTGGGCAAGCAGGCGCTGGTCGATCAGCTGGTCCAGCACGATCTGGAAGGCCGGATGCTCTGCGGTGAAGGCGTCGCCCGGTTCAATCTTGCCTTGGGCCGTCGCTTCGATCTCGACATCACTGACATAGATCGGCTCGCCATTGACCAGAGCTGCGGTCGCACCGTCGATCTGGCGCTCGCCATAGAAGGTGCGCGACTGTTCGTTGCAGGCGCCGAGTCCAGACAGGACAGTAAGACCCAGCGCGGCAAGAGCAAATTGGGGGCGATATCGCGACATCTTGATCCTCTCCGCACGGCAGACGGTTGATTGACAGGCAATAGTGGCGTTCTTAAGTCCGCAAAGTGGGTCGGTCGAGAGGCTGGCTGCCGGTTCCGACTGTCAATGCACCTCGCGTCAACAATTTCATGATCTATGGCGGTGTTTAAGACATTAATGTGAGTGGATAGAGTCTTCCATGCTGTCGATTGCGCAAAAGATTTTCGGGTCGGTTAACGACCGCAAGCTGAAGCCGCTGAAGAAGCGGATCGGCCGAATTAATGCGCTGGAGCCGATGATTGAAGCGCTGTCTGATGAAGCGCTACGCGGCAAGACCGAGGAGTTTCGTGCGCGCCTGGCAGACGGCGCCAAGCTGGACGATGTCCTGGAAGAAGCGTTTGCAGTTGTCCGCGAGGGCGCGGTGCGGTCGCTCGGCATGCGCCACTTTGACGTTCAGCTTCTCGGCGGGATGGTCCTGCACAATGGGTCGATTGCCGAAATGCGCACCGGTGAAGGCAAGACGCTGGTGGCAACGCTGCCGGTGTATCTCAACGCGCTGACCGGAGATGGCGTCCACGTCGTCACCGTGAATGACTATCTCGCCAAGCGCGACGCCGAGTGGATGGGCAAGCTTTACAGCTTCCTTGGCATGACGACAGGCGTGATCGTTCAGGGACTGGAGGAGGCCGAACGCAAGGCCGCTTATGCGTGCGACATTACATACGGTACCAATAACGAGTACGGTTTCGATTATCTGCGCGACAATATGAAATATTCGCTCGATCAGATGGTCCAGCGCGGACACGCCTTTGCGATTGTCGATGAAGTGGATTCCATCCTGATTGATGAGGCGCGTACGCCGCTGATCATTTCAGGCCCAACCGATGATCGCTCGGACCTCTACCGCGCTATCGACGCGCTGATCCCGCGCCTTGATGATGAGACCGATATCGATCTTGATGAAAAGATGCGCTCGGTCGTGTTCACCGAGGAAGGCCTCGAGGCGATGGAACAAATGCTGGCCGAAGCCGGCATGCTTGAAGGCTCTCTGTGGGAGCCGTCCAATGTCACTATCGTTCACCATTCCAATCAGGCGCTGAAAGCCCACAAACTCTTCCAGCGCGACAAGGATTACATTGTCAAAGACGAAAAGGTGATGCTGATTGACGAGTTTACCGGCCGGATGATGGACGGGCGGCGGCTCTCAGAAGGCCTGCACCAAGCGATTGAGGCCAAGGAGAAGGTCGACATCAAGCCAGAGAACCAGACGCTGGCCTCGATCACGTTCCAGAACTATTTCCGCCTTTATGACAAACTCGCCGGCATGACTGGCACCGCAATGACCGAAGCGCCGGAGTTTGCTGATATTTACAGCCTTGCCGCGTTTGAGCTGCCGACCAATAAGCCGATCCAGCGTATTGATGAGGATGATGTCGTCTATCGCGTCGCATCTGCAAAATACAAAGAGATTGTCGCAGAGGTGCGCGCGGCGCGCGAAAAAGGCCAACCTGTCCTGTTGGGCACCGCCTCCATTGAGAAGTCAGAGATCGTCTCCACGCACCTGACCGCCGCCGACATTCCGCACAAGGTTCTTAATGCGCGCCATCACGCACAGGAAGCGGAAATTGTCGCCGATGCGGGCGTGCCAGG
Organism: Pseudomonadota bacterium; assembly: GCA_039026135.1. GTDB lineage: Bacteria > Pseudomonadota > Alphaproteobacteria > Caulobacterales > Hyphomonadaceae > Henriciella. The sequence continues at coordinate 13,087 of JBCCMX010000019.1, forward strand.
CGCGGTCACTGTAGCAACCAATATGGCGGGCCGGGGAACAGATATTCAGCTTGGCGGCAATCTGGACATGCGTCTGGAAAAAGCCGTCAGCGAGTATGAAGCCAAACATGGCAACCCACCGAGCGAGGCTGAACTTAAAGTGATCAGCGACAAGCTGAAAGCCGAGATCGAGATCGCCAAGAAACAGGCATTGGACGCTGGCGGCCTGTACGTTCTGGGCACAGAGCGCCACGAAAGCCGGCGGATTGACAATCAGCTGCGTGGCCGGACTGGCCGTCAGGGCGACCCAGGCAAATCGAAATTCTTCATCTCGGTCGAAGATGATCTCATGCGCGTCTTTGCGGCCGAGCGCCTGAACTCAATCATGAAGGGCCTCGGCATTGAAGAGAATGAGGGCATTACCCATCCCTGGATGAATAAGGCCATCGAGACCTCGCAGAAGAAGATTGAGCAGCGCAATTTCGAGATCCGCAAGAACGTCTTGAAATATGACGATGTGATCAATGATCAACGCAAGGTGATTTTCGAGCAGCGCAAAGAGTTCATGGAAGCCGACTCCGTTGAGAGCGACATCCAGGATATGCGCAATCAGGTGATTGAGGGCACAGTGCTCCACCATATGCCGGAAAAAGCCTATGCTGAACAATGGGATGTCGACGGTCTGAGCGAACGCGTCCGCGATCTGCTCGGCCTTGAGCTGCCCCTCGCGGACTGGGCCGCAGAGGAAGGCGTCGCCAATGATGAGATTGCCGAGCGGATCGAGACAGCAGCCGACGCGGCCTATGAGGCCAAGGTTGACCAAGCCCAGGCCGGGCAGTTCCGGATGGTCGAAAAGCAAATCCTGCTTCAGGTTCTGGACCTGCGCTGGCGCCAGCATCTGCAACAGATTGATCAGCTGCGCGCGGTTATCCACCTGCGGTCCTACGGTCAGCGCGACCCGCTGAACGAGTTCAAGGAAGAGGCGTTCAAGCTGTTTTACGACATGCTGTCAGAGATGCGCACCGAGGTGACGCGCTGGCTGATGAATGCGCAGATTCAACCGGCACAGCCCCAGCCCGTACCGCAGCGCCCGGTTCCGGCCGCGCCGTCTCAGGTCTTCGAAACCCGTCTTGATCCCGATACAGGCCGCAATGAGCGGGCAAACACGCCGCAGAATATTGCTGAGCAGGCGCCAGGCGCCATGGTAGCGCAGGCTGAGGAAAGCTGGGCGAACACACCGCGCAATGCCCCCTGCCCTTGCGGATCAGGCAAAAAGTACAAGCATTGCCACGGCCTGCTCGTTGCCAGCCCGCAAAAAGCCTAGGCCTTTTTCAGATTGAGAAAGCCAAGCTCTGGCCGCGCGGCGATGGCCGGGCGAATTTCAGGTAGACCAGCGATTAGAATGGCGGCTGACAACAGAAATGTGCCGGTTTGGCCGGCATAATCAGCAAGGTCTGCGACATTCATGAAGACAACCAGACAGGCCGCGCCAATGATCATCCAGGCAAGCCAGTGGCGAATAGGCCGGCCGCGCCAGGTGCGCGCGCTGAGCGCTGACGCATAGACCAGCGCCACCAGGCCCGGCGCCAAAAGGAACATATCATATTCCATAATCCGGAAATTGATCAGCGTGCCGACCGCGAGACCGAGCCAGATACGCTGGCGCTGACCGGCTCGGCCCTTCGGCAACCAGCGCTCGGCGAACGCGGTCGCTGACAGCACCATGAGCATGGCAAAGAGCACATAGGCAATCCAGAACACAGCCGCGTCACTGGTGATACCGATCATGTGAAACCAGCCAAGAAACCCAATGCCCGGCGCGATATCCGTGCCGATATCATTCAGCACGCTTTGCCAGGCCGTGACATCTGCCCCGCCGGCAACAAGGAATAGGACCGTCGGTGCCAGACCCGCAATCGCGGCAGCAATGAAAATAGCGGCCCGCTTGAAGAGATTCATATCCATGAGCAGGATGACCAGCAGAAAGGTGAGGTAAGTCGGCTTGACTGCGCCAGCCAGCAGGATCGCAGCGATCAAGACAGGCGGCCAGCGCACGCTGAGCGCGATAAGGCTGTGCAACAGCGAGGCAACATTGCCCCAATGCAGCATGGAGCCGGTCGCAAAACCGAGAAAAGGCGCGCGCTCAAGATATGTGCCGGGTGTCCCGGGGCGGATCACCGGAACAAAGGCAGCGATAAGAATGCTCGCAGCGAAAATCACCGGATAGATGCTGAGCATGGCGGAAAACGGGATGATGCTCGAAAAGGCTGCAACCGTTTCCGCCACCCAGGGCGTGTAAAGATAATTGGCTGGCGACAGCCCCTCACAGACAAAGCCCTCGGTTGGTGGATAAAGCGTCAGCCCGTCGCGGGCCCGCTGCGCGGCGCAGACTATGGCTTCAAAGTCAGCGCCCCAGCCAGCCATGCCGGACTTGCCGAGGCGACCGATAATGCCCGACAAAGCCGGCGCGCAAAACACCAGCGTCAAGCCAAGGGTCCAGCCCCAATGGCCACGCCTGCCGGCAAACCATGTCTGATAATCCATGCGCGTCTTCCACGTTTCGCGCAGGCTTAATGACGCGCCAATTCTCGGTCAATCAGCGCTGGGATCAAATGTCAGCGCAGGCTGACCCGATAAGTGCTGGGCAACATATTCACGCAGGGCGAGCGTGATCTCAGTCGCATCGCCATCCAGCTGATTGGGCGAGATGAGCGGGCCAAAGGTCATTTCAAACTTGCTGCCGCGCTTATTTAGAAGCTCGTGGAACAGGGTAATGTCGCGCAGCTCGCCGTTCACGCGGGAGAAAAAATAGTAGAGCCACGAATTTTGCGCCTTCAAGCTAAGCGGCTGAACGGGCGCTTTGTGTTTTCGGGCTAGACTTACAACAGTGGGGAACCACTCCTGCTCAGTCAGCACGCCGTCAACCTTCTTGGCGAGCTTGCCGGACGGGAAGATCACAACGCATTTTTCTTCGGCAAAGGCCTGTTTGGCGAGTTTCAATGTTTCGCGGGTTTTGGCCGGCGAGCGTTTTTCTAGCACCCATTCAACAGGTATCACCGTGTCGCCGAATCGCGGATTGACCCGCATGGCATCGGCATTGGCGAAGAAGACGATATCGCGGCGCACGCGCTTTAAGGCCTCCCAGACCGCGACGCCGTCGGCAAGGCCGGTCGGGTGATTGGCCGCAACCACAAGGCGCCCGGTTTTCGGCATCCGGTCAATCGATTCAAGCGTGAGGTCGAATGAGAGCTGCTCTGACAGATGGTCAAAACTGTCGTTGCCATTCAATGTCATCAAATGATCGGCCATGCGGCGCGCGCGATCATAGCCGAGCAAACTGTAAAGCAGCGGGCGCGTGACCGGCCAGCTCCAATGGCCGACAAAGCTCGGACAGCGCTCTTTGATCAACGCATCAACAATATGATCCTGCGTTGGCGCCACATCGGCGAGAAACGCTGATGGCTTGGCTGCAACGGGAGAATAGTCTTCGGCCATGTCTCTTCCATATATGATCAGCCTTAATGGCCTGTCACAAGCCTATCACAATTTTTCTTCGCATGGCGACGGCTGTGTGTCGTTTCAAAAAGATAGCATTGTCAATACTTTGGTCATCTCTGCTTTACCAAGCCGAAACGGAAACGTGGCACTTTCGGTTCGAGAGGGCAGACGGTTATCGTCCCCGGGGCAACAGGTAGAATAAGGGTCAAATCAATGAAAGTTCTGTGGGTCGAAGATCACCAACCGGTCTGTGACATTCTGGCTATCGCGGCCGACAAAGCAGCCCGGGCACGCGTCCCGGTTGATCTTGTTATCGCAGGCACTTTGATGGAGGCGGAAAATCGCCTTCGCCTTGAGCGTTTTGAACTTGTTGTGCTCGATCTGATTCTGCCTGACAGCTTTGATGGCGACATGACCATCGCGCGGATCGCCAATATGGGCAAACACCGGATCGCCGTTTGCTCGGCCGGCCAGGATCGCGACAAGGCCGTCGAGCAGGCCTTGCGCTGTGGCTGTAACATTGCCCCGGATGCCGTGTTCAAAGCGAAATTGCCGTTCAACCGGTTCATTCAGCGCGCTGAAACTTTCCATGATTTCCTGCTCGAGCAGATGCCGGGACAAAGCGGCGCTGTCGCGGTTGCTGCCTGACGCAACGTCCACGTCCAAAACAGACCCCGCAGCTGGCCGCTGCGGGGTTTTTTGTGTTTCCGCACTTTGTTTCAGCGACTTATCCGCTTTAGATGAGCCCAAGACGCTTAGTTTGAACAAGGACACAGCACATGCCCGATATTGCGAACGACCCGAGGCTCGACCCACGGATTAAAGGATTACTGGCGATGATTCCCCCACAGGTGGCGTTCGATGTCGAGTCGCGAGACGAGCAGGTGGCAGGCGCGAACACACCAGAACGGACAGCCGAAATGGAGAAGTTCAGGATGATGTTTGATTTGATGGACAATGAGACCGTCGCGCCGACATCCAATCTTGAGATCTCAGCGCACGAATTTGTCTCCGCGCCGGACGGTAACACGATCAAAGTCCAGTTCATTCGCCCGAAAACGGACGAGATCGTCCCATGCATCTATTACATTCATGGCGGCGGCATGATGCTGTTTTCCTGTTTCGATGGAAACTACCGCGCCTGGGGGAAAATTATCGCCAATCAGGGCGTTGCGGTGGCGATGGTCGATTTTCGCAATTGCCTTATGCCCTCAACGGCGCCGGAAGTAGCGCCCTTCCCGGCCGGCCTGAACGATTGCGTGTCAGGCGTCAAATGGCTCTCGGAGAATGCGAAAAGTCTCGGCATTGATGCAGACCGCATCGTTGTTTCGGGGGAAAGCGGCGGCGGAAATCTGACCCTGGCCACCGGCCTGCAGCTGAAACGGGACGGTGATATCGGCCTCATCAAAGGCCTTTATGCGATGTGCCCGTACATTGCCGGCTTCTGGCCACAGGACCACTTGCCCTCATCTGTTGAAAACAATGACATCCTGATCAGCCTCCACTCCAATATGGGCGCAATGGCTTATGGCATTGAACAGCTGGAGGCGAAGAACCCGCTTGCCTGGCCGGGCTTTGCAAGCGAAGCGGATGTCGCGGGCCTGCCGCCGGTGATTATCAGCGTGAACGAATGCGATCCGCTGCGTGATGAAGGGATTGCGTTCTATCGCCTGCTGCTACGCGCAGGTGTCGCGGCGCGGTGCCGCCAGGTCATGGGAACATGTCATGCGGCGGAGATTTTCGCGATCACATGCCCGGATATTGCCGGCGATACCGCCGCCGACATAGCACGCCTTGCCCGGGTTTAGCCGGCCACGCCCATAACTTCCGACGCTGAATGGCGCGAATATGCGCACTCTTGGAGCGTGCTGTTCCTGTCAGCGATCCTTATCTCACGGCACCGCTGCGTGATTGTCGCTTGCGCGCGCCGGACATCTGCGCCATATGCGCGGTGGGCCAGCCCTCCCCAACGGGGGCCAGCCTATCTGTAAGGATAGGAGTAAAACAGATGCCATATGACGCCGTTAAACCGGACGCACGCCCGGCGTGCCCGCTTTTCTCTTCCGGACCGACCGCAAAGCGCCCCGGATTTTCTCTCGACCAGCTTCAATCTGCCGCTCTTGGACGCTCGCACCGTTCAGCCCAGGCCAAGGCGAAACTCAAGCAAGCGATTGATCGCACAAAAACCCTGCTTGGCTTGCCGGAAGATTATCGCGTGGCGATCGTGCCCGCCTCTGACACCGGCGCGGTTGAAATGTGTATGTGGTCCATGCTGGGCCAGCGCGCGGTGGATGTCTTTGCCTGGGAAAGCTTCGGCAAGGACTGGGTGACGGACGCCGTTAATGAGCTCAAGCTTGCTGACTGCGAAATTCATTCAGGTGACTATGGCGTTTTGCCCGATTTTTCTCAGGCGCGAGACGATGCTGACATCGTGTTTACATGGAATGGGACGACATCCGGCGTGCGCGTTGCGAATGCTGACTGGATCAAGCCAAACCCGGACCGGGTTGTGATTTGCGATGCGACATCTGCTGTTTTTGCCCAGGATATTGAGTGGGAAAAACTCGATGTCATCACATTCAGCTGGCAAAAAGTTCTGGGCGGAGAGGCCGCCCACGGTATGCTGATCCTCAGCCCCAACGCCGTAGCGCGTCTTGAAAGCTATAAGCCCGACCGCGCCCTGCCGAAAATCTTCCGCATGACCAAAGGCGGGAAGCTGAACGAAGCGCTGTTTGAAGGCGCGACCATCAACACGCCTTCCCTGCTTTGCACCGAAGACTATCTGCTGGCATTGGACTGGGCCGAATCCGAAGGCGGTTTTGAGGGCATCAAGGCCCGAGCCGATCGTTCGCTTGACATCCTGACTGAATGGGTCGGCAAGACCGACTGGATCGAATTTCTTTGCCCGGATGCGGCTGTACGCTCAAACACGGGTGTCACCTTCAAGATTGTCAATCCGCAAGTGGCCGGCATGGACGAAGATGAGCAACGCGCTTTTGTAAAGCGGATGATGAAACGGCTCGAAGCTGAGGACGCATGTTATGATGCGGGCGGCTATGCCAAGGCGCCTCCAGGTATACGCATCTGGTGTGGCGGGACGATTGAGCCCGATGATATCGCGCTGCTCACGCCCTGGCTCGACTGGGCCTTCGCTGAAGAGCTCTCCGCGCTTTAACCTAAACAACTGATCACGCATCCTCGTCTCTCGACTTGGCTCGAGACGAGGGTGCAAACCCCATTCTATCGCGCCTTGTCCTGACTGAAACTGAAGGATGAGGCAGCCCAAAATGCCCTGATACGGAGCCTAAAATGCCCAAAGTTCTTATTGCAGACAAACTCGCCCCGGAGGCGGTTGATATTTTCCACGCCCGCGGCGTTGAAACTGAAACCGCTGTCGGCCTCAGCAAAGAGGATCTGATCGCCAAGATTCCTGACTTTGATGGCCTTGTCGTGCGTTCAGCCTGTAAGCCGGATGCCGATGTCATTGCCGCTGCTGATAATCTGAAAGTCATTGGACGCGCCGGTATTGGCGTCGACAATATCGATATCAAAGCCGCCACCGCCAAAGGCGTTGTTGTGATGAACACACCCTTTGGCAATGCTGTGACAACAGCAGAGCACGCCATCGCCATGATGTTCGCTGCCGCGCGGCAAATCCCGGCTGCCAATGAAGGCACGCAGGCCGGCGAGTGGCCAAAGAAAGCCTTTATGGGCACTGAGCTGTCTTACAAGACGCTCGGCCTGATTGGTTGCGGCAATATTGGCGCGCGTGTGGCTGAACGCGCCAAAGGCCTGACCATGAAAGTCCTGGCTTATGATCCGTTCCTGACTGAAGAGCGGGCGCTCGAAATCGGTGTGGAGAAAGCAGATGATCTCGATGCCCTTCTGGCGCGCGCTGATATCATCACCTTGCACACACCGCTGACAGATCAGACCCGCAACATCCTGTCCAAGGAGGCTATCGCCAAAACGAAAAAGGGTGTGATCCTGGTCAATTGCGCGCGCGGCGGCCTGGTCGATGAAGCTGCCGTCGCCGAAGGCCTGGATAGCGGCCATATTGCAGCCGCCGCCTTCGATGTGTTCGCCGAGGAGCCGGCCAAAGAGAATGTGCTGTTCGGCAAAGCCAATTTCATTGCGACACCGCATCTTGGCGCGGCGACAACAGAAGCCCAGGAAAATGTTGCCCTTCAAGTGGCCGAGCAGATGAGCGATTATTTGCTGACCGGCGCGGTAACCAATGCGCTGAACATGCCATCGATTACGGCGGACGAGGCCCCGCGCCTGAAGCCGTTTGCGGTTCTCGCCGAAAAGCTTGGCGCCTTTGCCGGGCAGATCAGCGATTACGGCTTTGAAGAAGTGGTGATTGAGTATGAAGGTGAGGTCTCTGAGCTCAACCGCAAACCGTTGACGGCCGCCGCCTTGGCCGGGCTTTTGCGTGCCTCGCGCGGGGACGTGAACATGGTATCAGCGCCCGCTATTCTGACAGATACCGGCGTCAAATTGTCAGAAACCAAAACCGAAGACAGCCCGGTTTATGACAGCCTGATCCGGATCAAGGTTCTGACCAAGCGGACAGAAAATGATCCTGAAGCCAGTTGGCGCTCGCTGGCCGGGACGATCATTGCCGGCCAGCCGCGCATCGTCGAAATCAAGGGCATGGCGCTGGAAGGCGATTTCGCGCCGAAGGTACTGTACGTGAACAATAGCGACAAGCCGGGCTTTATCGGCGCCCTCGGTCAGATACTTGGCGATGCGGAGGTGAACATTGCGACCTTCCACCTTGGCCGCCACGATGAAGGCGGCGAAGCCATCGCGCTGATCGGCATTGATAGCGAGCCGCCGGCGGCCGTCACCGAGAAACTGGCTGAGTTGCCGCATGTACGCTACGCAAAAGTGCTCAGCTTCTAAAGCTCTGAAAGCTGCTTTTTTAGAAAGGCCGCGGCATCAAGCTGCGGCCTTTTTATTTTTGCCGCAGTCCACAGCATCCTCTTGTCGCGGACTCTAGACGCGATTCGCAAATCAGACTCTGATTCGGGTATCGGATCAGATCAAGGGTAGCGATATGGCAATGACACAGCGGCAGGCATTGGATCTCTGGCGGCTGGCGCTGACAGCCTATGTCCGCTCTGACGAGTCTGATATGACCGCGCGCCAACAAGCTGTGATGCTGACCGTCGCGCTGAGCCCCGGCCCCCACACCGTGCGGGGTCTTTCAGCTGAGCTTAATATCGCCAAACCGGCCGTAACACGCGCGCTCGACGTTTTGGAACGCGCTGGATATATTCGCCGCACCCCGGACGAGAATGACCTGCGCAGCGTGATCATCGAGCGCACAGTTCAAGGTATGGACTGGCTGCGCCATTTTGGCAGCCTTATTCTGGACGCAGAGACCGGTCAGTCTGACCCGCAGGATAATCGCCACGCCGTCGCATAAAGGCCGCCCATGGTCGCCCATAACGATCCCCGTCTTACACTGCCGCAAGGCGGTGACAGAACACGGATGCAGGTCACTGCGGGCGTGGTCGCCTTGCGCAAGGCACCGCAGCCCGATGCCGAGATGGTCAGCCAGGCGCTTGGCGGCGAGACCGTCATCCTGCACCGCGAAGAAGGCGAGTTTGGCTTTGTCCAAAACGAGACGGACCGCTATTGCGGGTGGGCCTTGATGGCGGCGCTGTCGGCGCCGGTTTTGGCGCCCACACACCGCGTCAGCGCGGTGCGGACATATGTCTACGCGCAGCCATCGGTGAAATCTGCGCCGATCTATATGCTCTCGCTCGGTGCGCATCTTGTGTCCGAGGGCATTCAGGACGGCAATTACATCAAATGCGACCGCGCCGGCTGGGTGTTTCACAAACACATGGCCCCGCTGGACCAGTATGAGCCCGATCCGGCAGACGTTGCCGCGCGCTTTGAGCATACGCCGTATTTGTGGGGCGGTCGCGAGAGCCTTGGGCTCGATTGCTCAGGCCTGATGCAGCAGGCATTTGGCGCATGCGGAATTATCCTTGGCCGCGACAGCGATATGCAAGCTGCCTGGAGCGGGCACGCCATCGCAGACTGGGACGGGGCCGGCGCGCTAAGGCGAAATGATCTTGTGTTCTGGAAAGGGCATGTCGGCATTATGCTGGATGCCGACACATTGCTACACTCGAATGGCTTTCATATGCGGGTCGCGGCCGAACCGCTGAGCCAGGCCATCGAGCGAATTGCACCGCTTTATGGCGCGCCGACCGGCGCGCGGAGGCTTGATCTTGATAAAGCGCGCGGCGGCGTGCCGGACTGGCTTACTCAGCCGGCTCTGTAACAGTCTCGACCGCGTCGTCCATTGTCTCTTCGACCGTTTCAGATACGTCGGTGACAACGGCATCTGTCTCGGCAAGCGCGCCTTCGGCTTCTTCGAGAACAGCTTCCTGAACCACAGCACCGGCATCTTCAACGGTCTCAGCTGCTTCCTCAACGACCGCATCGCTGACCTCTTCAACAGGTGGAAGAGGTTCCGGCGCCGGCGGCGCATCTGGCGAGTATGAAGCCAGGTAAGCGATCACGCTGGCGCGTTCGCTGTCGCGGTTAATCCCGGCAAAGGCCATGCTTGTGCCACGCGCATATCGTGCGGGCGCGAGCAACCATGCATCCATATTCTCATAGCTCCAGCCACCTTCGCTGGCCTGCAAGGCGCCGGAATAAGCACCGAAAGCACCAACCGCATTCTTTTGCGCACCCAAAATCCCGTAAAGGTTTGGTCCTGTGCCCTGCGCGCCGCCCTGCTCAATCGTATGGCAAGTTGCACACTTGCCTTTAAACGACCGTTCTCCGGCGCCGATATCGGCGCTCGCAAGCAGCAGTCCAAGATCATAGATCTCTTCAACCTCGTCACCGCCGCCGCCTGATTCGGCGATATCAACGAAATAGCTAAAGGAATGCTCGGCCCAATCGTTCAAAGACTCGTGCTCTTTATGGTAGTGGCCGCCGCCGCCGAATATGCTCGTCGACACCTCGCGCAGCCCCATAATCAGGAGGGCAGCTGCCAAAAGCGCACCAAAAATCTTGTTGAGACCGAGTTCACCCATTGGGCCACTCCTTAATGAATATCAGTGTTGCGCGCGCCTTCTGACACGCTATTGCTCTGCGTTCAATACGTAGACAGATGTGTCATATCGCGCGAGCGCCCGCTTCGCGGCGAAACGGCGCAGTCTTTCGCCAAACGCAGGCTAGCCAATGACCCAACAGACGATCACATATCAGGGCGAACGCGGCTCCAATTCTCATATTGCTTGTCTGCAGTGCTTTCCCGATCACACGCCGATTGCATGCAGGACATTCGAAGACGCATTTGCACTGGTCGAACGCGGCGAAGCCGATATGGCGATGATTCCAGTTGAAAACACGATTGCCGGACGGGTCGGCGATATTCACCACCTTCTGCCGCGAACGACGCTGCATATGGTCGGCGAGCATTTGATGCGCATTCGTTTTCAGCTGCTGGCTCCCGATGACGCCTCGCTGGAGACCATTAAACAGGCCCATTCGCATATTATGGCGC